>CAZTKW010000514.1:425-3315 GCA_964614315.1 uncultured Pirellulales bacterium | reverse complement strand
CAACTTGCGCTGTTAACCAAAGACAGATTTTTTACAACCGGGCTGGCAGATAAGTTAGTAAACAATTTGAATACAACGGTAGCGCCGGTATTACAGCTAAGAGGGTTGATGACAAACAGTGATGGTACCAAACGTGCTAACCGTATCGAGGTACTGGGTGTTGATGCAAGATTCTATGAGATTGCACCATCAACAAATCCTTTTCCACCCGGTCAAAACCCCGGGGTAATCCTAAACGAATCTTTAGCGGCCAAAATCGGTGTTAAAATCGGCGATGAGGTTGTACTTCGAATAGGTAAGCCAAGTCTGATGCCGAGAGAGATTCCCTTAACACCGGAAGCTGATTTATCAGTTGGTTTTCGATTAGCAGTAACAGTTATTGCAGGAGAGACGGAGTTTGGACGTTTTAGTTTACAGGCTAACCAGATATCACCATTAAACGCATTTGTCAGACTGGACTGGCTGCAGGAACAATTAAACCAGCGTGAACAGGCTAATATGCTGTTGGTCGGCTCAGGTACAAAAGGTACTATAACCGCTGAGACCGCAAATAAAGCTCTTCGAGACAGCTGTTACCTCACTGATATGGGATTAGAACTTCGCCGTTTAGCCTCGCATAATGCATTAGAGATACGAAGCAGCAGGGTCTTTATTGACAGTTCTGTCGGGGAAACTGCGATGGGCGGCAGTAAAGAATCTGTTGGAATTTTGACGTATTTTGTGAACGAATTGCGTGCAGACAAAAAGACAACTCCCTATTCCATGGTGACGGCTATGAGCAGGTCATCTGATGCCGAGGCTATCATTCCTGTGGATATGAGAGAGGATGAAATAATTATAAATCAATGGTTGGCGGATGACCTTGGTGTCGGAGAAGGGGACATAGTAGAGGCTGACTATTTCGTAGTCTCGAATATGAGAAAGCTGAAGGAACAAACGACTAAGTTCCGTATCCGGGCAATAGTACCGATTGAAGGTCTCGCTGCCGATTCTGAGTTAATGCCTGATTTTCCCGGCTTATCCGATGTGAATAACTGCAGGGACTGGCAGCCGGGCATACCAATTGATTTGAAAAAGATACGTGCAAAAGATGAAGACTATTGGGACAGATTTCGCGGCACACCAAAGGCCTTTGTTACGCTGGAAGCCGGTCGAAAAATGTGGAGTAACAGATACGGAAACCTTACTGCTGTTCGATATCCTTTAAAAGCAGGCCCGGAAGAAAAGCTTGCTGAAAAAATATTAAGCGGTATTGACCCCGGTTCATTAGGCTTATATTTCCAACCTGTTCGTAGTCGCGGTGCAAGAGCGAGTGAGGAAGCAACCGACTTCGGTCAGCTTTTCGTGGGTTTTAGTATGTTTCTTATTGCTGCGGCATTAATATTAGTAGGTCTGCTTTTTATTTTTGGAGTTGAAAGACGCAGCGCGCAGGTTGGGATGCTACTCGCCGTCGGTTTCAAGCCTGAACAGGTAAGACGGTTGTTTCTCATGGAAGGGATAGTACTGGCTACAGCCGGAACAATTGCAGGCACAATTGCAGGATTGCTTTATACCAAAGCTATGATATACGGCCTTACAAGTCTGTGGCGGGTTGCGGTGAGCGGGTCAACCATAATTTTTTACGCTGCCCCTGCAACTTTGTTGAAAGCGGCTTTGGCGGGATTGGTGGTTTCGGCGGCAGCAATCCACCTTGCTTTACATAAACAACTACGAAACTCTCCACGTCAGCTTCTCGATGACAATCTTCGGTGGCAATTTTTCACAACCAAGCCTGTTTCAAAAGTTTGGTTCTCATTATGTTTGGGAGCAATTGCAACGGCAGGGGCGGTAGTGTTGCTTATAGTAATGGGCTCTGGCAGCAGCAATGCTGCTGCGTTTTTTGCAGCCGGTGCGCTTCTCCTGATTGCTGCAATTGCATTGGTTAACGCCTTATTGCAAATAACAGCCGGTAGAGGCAAAAAAACTGTAAAATCACTTGCCGGCCTCGGATTACGAAATTCTACAAGGCGAAAGGGGCGAAGCCTTGCGGCTGTAACTATGCTCGCAAGCGGCGTCTTTATGGTTATAGCTGTTGGAGCAAACAGGCATGACCCTTTAGCAGATGCAGACAGGCGAGAATCAGGTACGGGCGGCTTTGCTTTGTTTGGCGAGTCGACCATAAGCATCCTAAATGACCTGGATAGCCCCGAAGGTCGTAAGTCACTTGGTCTTGATAAAAAGATATTTGAAGATGTCAACATAGTACAACTACGTGTTCATGACGGCGATGATGCCAGTTGTTTTAACTTAAATCGGGCTCAGCAACCGCGTTTAATTGGTGTTGACCCGAAAGAATTTCAGCAGCGCAAAGCTTTTCTATTCACTAAAAAAATTGACACAAGTAAAACAAACGGCTGGGATTTACTTAATCTCAATTTAGGTAATGATGTAACTGCGGCAGTTGGAGATGAGGCTACAGTTAAGTGGGCACTTGGTAAATCCATTGGTGATGAGATTGACTATACCGATGACAGAGGGCAAAAATTCCGACTGCGGATAGTTGCCATTCTGAAAAACTCCATATTGCAGGGAGGGCTTCTGATTGCTGAAGACGAGTTCATTAGACGTTTTCTCAGTGAAGAAGGCCATAGGATGTTTCTTATCGATGCTCCAATGGAAAAAAGTAAAAATATTTCTGAGACACTTTCAGACAGACTTAAGGATTTTGGGCTGGAAATAACAACAACCAGGCAAAGACTGGCAGCATTTGGCGCCGTTGCAAACACTTATTTATCAATATTTCAGTTCTTAGGAAGTCTGGGGCTGATACTTGGCAGTATTGGCCTTGGGATGGTGGTGCTTCGCAATGTTCTTGACAGAAGAGGTGAACTTGCAATGCTGCGGGCAGTTG
>CAZTKW010000514.1:0-415 GCA_964614315.1 uncultured Pirellulales bacterium | reverse complement strand
CGGATGGTTTTCTATGAACACGCAGGGCTGATGTTAACCGGTTTGTTTTTTGGAACTGCAGCAGCTTTGGTAGCCGTAACTCCTGTGTTGAAAGAACCGGGCGCACAAGTACCATATTTAGCGCTGATTCTCACAATAGCGGCAATAGCTCTCAGTGGTATTATATGGATATGGTTAGGAACCTCTCTGGCTTTAAGCGGCAAAGTTCTTGACGCTTTAAGGAATGAATAAAAAGAAAGTGCCTTCATGAAAAACTTCGTTATTGCAAGAATAATTCCGATTGTTTTGGCCGCTCTTGGAATAATACTATTATATCAATGGTTAAAAAGTGACGTTACAACTGAACTTGTGCTGCGTTTGCCTGGTGCAGACAGAAGCGGGCAAAGCACCTATATTGAAAGCGAAGCTATAGAAA
>CAZTKW010000513.1:0-3322 GCA_964614315.1 uncultured Pirellulales bacterium | reverse complement strand
ACCGACACTCAGCAAAACCCCAAAGCCGTCGAACTTGCCGATAAATTCGAAAATATGTACGCTGCCGTCGGCATTCATCCTCACGATGCCAAAGATGTGAACAGCAGAACACTAACAGAATTAAGAGAGCTTGCACAAAACCCGAAGGTTGTCGCTATCGGCGAGACGGGTTTGGATTTTCATTACAATTTCTCCGAGCAATCGGTACAGAGAAGAGTTTTTGTCGCCCAGCTTAAAATCTCTGCCCAATTGAATCTGCCGGTTATCATACATTCGCGGGAGGCTTTCGATGATACGATGGATATTTTAGAGCAGCATGGCGCCGGCGTTAAAAAAGTGGTTTTTCATTGTTTCAGCGGCACGGCCCGGCAGGCAAAGATTGTTCTGGACAGAGGTTTTTATATCTCTTTTACAGGTGTTGTTACTTTCAAAAACGCCCAAACCACTCGAGAGGCCGCTGAAATTGTGCCGGTCGATAGATTAATGCTTGAAACGGACTGTCCCTATATGTCCCCTGAACCGATGCGAAAGCAGAAAATAAATGAGCCCGCCCTTATGGTTCACACCGCCCGCTGCCTGGCTGGATTAAAAAATATGGATTTCGCGGATTTCTGCGGAGATGTTACCGTTACAAGCAAAACATTTTTCTCCCTGCCGGAAAAATAGCTGTAACATACAGTGCCCGCAACTAAGGGCTTAAAGCCTGTGAGCAATGCCGGTTAAAGCTTGACAATCACAATTCTGTCCATAAAATCACGGGCTATGTCCGATTCTGCACGGCGAAGAAAAAAGAGGAAGAAACACAATCCCTTTATGGATTGGCTGGCCTATATTGCACTGCGGATTGTTATTGTTTTCCTGTCCCTGTTTGATATCGAAACGAACCTCAAAACTGCCTGTTTTCTTGGCCGGGGACTCTGGCGCTACTACCATCGGGGCAGAAAAAGGGCTTTGGATAATCTTCGTGCAAGTTTCCCGGAAAAAAGCGAGCAATGGATTTGGCAAACCGGACAGCGAAGCTTCGAGCATCTCGCGATGCTGGCAATTGATATGCTTTTTACACCCCGATTGGTCAAAAAATACAACTGGCGAAAATTTTCACGATATAAAAACGTTGAAAGGACCAAGTGGCTGATGCAGGAAGGTAGAGGCCTGCTTATGGTTACCGCCCATTACAGCAACTTCGAGATTATGGGGTATCTGATGGGCCTGTTTGGCTTTAATATTTACAGTATTGCCAGACCTTTGGACAACAGGTTGATAAGTAAATACCTCTACAGTGTTCGCCAGCGGGCCGGACAAAAAATAATAGATAAAAAAGGCGCAGCAAAACAGATGGATAAACTAACCTCGAATGGTGCTGCGCTGGCCTTTATCGCCGACCAGGACGCCGGACGAAAAGGTGTGTTCGTTGACTTTTTCGGTCGCAAGGCAAGTACCTATAAAAGTATAGGACTGCTGGCCATCACAAACAATTTGCCCGTTGTTGTCGGCTACAGCAGGAGACTTGAAAATCATTTTTACTTTGAAATAGGTGTAAATCGCATCATCTTCCCCGAGGAATGGACAGACAGGGATGACCCCTTAAAGTGGGTTACCGCAGAATACACTAAAGCGATTGAAGAATTTATTCGTCAGGACCCTACTCAATACTGGTGGCTCCATCGCAGATGGAAGCATCGGCCGAAGGAAGAAAAACTACCTGAGAAATAGTGGGCATTTCCGATTATCCTGTTATTCTTCCAGCCGAAACGTTACCAGCTTTGTTGGGTCAGATTATAATCAAATTCATTTTTTGGCAACCGTTTTTCGCCGAATTACCCCCTTATGTGGTAACTTTGTCGGCCTGAAAGCCGAAAATGGGCACGCCTGCCGTCTTGGCAGTGCAGTGGCCGTCAATTAAAATTTTGGCAGGAACAACCGCATCCGACGCTCATACCATAAAATCAGCTTAAATAAGCAGTTACGCAAATATGCCCCTGCAAAAAGCCCACTGGCATAAGATTTGCTCATCAATTTATAGCGCGTTATAGCGCAAGCAGACTATTATGCAGCCAGGAGTAATATGGTTTCCAGATTGTCAAAACTTGATGAAGTAAATCTTTTGGCCAGTGAAGCAAACTGGGCATGGCCGCTGGCTGTGCGCGATATATTTAAGCCTAGGGGCATCAACCTTTTGGTCGCAAAAAGTGTGAGCGAATTCGTCAACGTTATCGAGCAAAAGCGAATCCACGCAACAATAGTGGATATGGATTCGGAGAAATGCAGCGGACTGGCAACGATAAAAATTATCAGAATGGATTACCCGCTGCTGCCGTGCATTCTGCTTTCGAGTCGCTCTGGAGAAGAGGTGCTCAGCAAGGCGCTGCGGCTGGATGTCTTCGGTGTAGTTGATAAGCCCGTCGATATGAACGTCCTGCTAAGATTGTTGAACAGACTTTTTATGAAAAAGTATAACAGTGATATTTTCAAGTAACGCCGTAAGTGCGGAGAATGATTAACAATAAATTATCATTTTTTTTTTTAGAAGGAGTAATTGAAAGATGAAGATTCGACCATTGGCAGACAAGGTGCTTGTGCAGCGGCTCGAAGCTGAAAACAAAACGTCCGGCGGGATAGTGCTGCCTGACACCGCCAAAGAAAAACCTCAAAGGGGAAAAATTGTGGCTGTCGGCAAGGGCAAAGTGCTGGATGACGGAACGGTTAAAGCCCTGCAGGTAAAAAAGGGTGACATGGTGCTTTTCACAAGCTATGCCGGAACGGATGTCAAAATCGACGAGAAGGAATATCTCATTATGGATGAGTCGAGTATTCTGGCGGTGATTGACAAGTAAATGATTATTGGAATAAAAATTAAGAAGGAGAAATAAAGAAATGGCAGCTAAAAAAATATCTTTTGGCACTGACGCACGAACGTCTATCCGCGAGGGAGTTAAGAAGCTTGCCGATGCGGTAAAGATTACACTCGGTCCGTGTGGTAGAAATGTGGTGCTGGAAAAATCATTTGGCTCACCGACCGTTACAAAAGACGGTGTCACGGTGGCAAAGGAGATTGAACTCGAAGACGCTTATGAGAATATGGGCGCGCAGATGGTAAAGGAAGTGGCCTCCAAAACCTCCGACGTCGCCGGCGACGGAACTACCACCGCGACGATTCTCGCAGAGAGCATTTACGTCGAGGGACTTAAGAACATAACCGCCGGCGCAAACCCCATGCAGGTAAAAATCGGAATCGACAAGGCCGTCGAGGCAGTAGTAAAAGAGCTACACAATATGAGTATACCGGTCAATTCGAGCAAGCAGATAGAGCAGGTGGCAACGT
>CAZTKW010000512.1:0-3334 GCA_964614315.1 uncultured Pirellulales bacterium | reverse complement strand
CGATAACGTGTTCATTGGCGATTACATTAATTTAATCTGGGCTGCCGGAAATATGAATAACGACCCCTGTTATGTTGACCCTGGTTTTTGGGATGGTGGACTTTGGATCGATGGCGACTTCCATCTGAGCTTTGATTCACCTTGTATCGATGCCGGTGACCCTTGCTATGTCCCTGAACCAAACGAAACTGACCTCGATGGCAGCTCGCGCATAATCGCCGGCCGCATCGATATGGGTGCATACGAATTCAATAATACCCCTGTCGCAGATGCAGGGACGAATACTATTGCTTATGCCGAACCCAATGGAATAGCCAATGTAACCCTCGACGACACCGGCTCATACGACTATGATGGACAGCCACTGACTTACCTTTGGACATGGACCATTGACGGCAACGATTATGATGCTAACGGACCCACTCCCACAATGCAACTGCCGGTAGGCGAACATATTATTCAATTGATTGTTAATGATGGTATAGATGATTCCGAGTTGGACGAAGTTACCATAACCGTTATAGGGCCGCTCCAGGTCCGATTGTGGGTATTCCCTCAGACAATTAACAGACAAAGCCGACTCGAAAAAGTTATGGCATGGATGCAGTTGCCCGAAGACATCACCAAAGACCAAATTGACCAGACCGCTCCGCTCCTGTTCTATCCCGGCCCTCTCGAACCCGTCAATCAATACATCTTCGAGCACGGCCAAAAAGGCCGCAAGCGCACTAAAATTTTCATTCTTTACGACAAAGCCGAGTTGATGGCCGCCGTCCCGGATAACGGCCTCCTTGACGTACAGATTGTAGGTATGTTAAAGACCGGGCAGTATTTTTACGGCTCCAGCTTCGTTACTATAATTGACCGCAATCAGCACCGCCAGTGGCGCTTGCTGAAAAATCGATAAAACCCTGACCCGAAAATTAAAACAAAAAGGCTGAGAGATTAAAACACCCCAAGCCTTTTTTTTACCTTTTACTTTTAACTTCTCCTGTTCAAATACTAAACTTTCTTCTGCTCCGCTTACCCCCCTCCTTTACGATTTCTGAAGTATTTTGTTCAACAAAATCCCATGCTGTTCATCGCCCCCGACATGAACAATGCTTTTGATTATCTTTCTCTACCATCTTATTATTTCCAGAACATCCAGAGTTTAAACCTCCCAATTAACCGTTCTTCCTGAATCAAAAGCACCAGGATTCCTCCAACTAAATACCAAATTTTTCAATCAAAAAGAACTCGCCCCTGCATGTTACAGCCAGCCATCGTATGCCTGCCCCTCCATGTCCGAAGCCTGTCTTCATAAGCCGCAGTCCGGGAGTAAGGGTTGCCCAAAATAACACTGGACCAAGATTGGAAAACACCACGCACACGAAGTGAAGCGCAGAAGTCGAAAACTTACCTATCTTAACATTGGTAACAGAATTGAAAAAATCTATTCAAAAAAAATACACACGAAGAAAAGTGCACGAGCCGGAATCTTACCTATTTTAACACCGATGTCAGAATTGAAAAACAATGTACCTTTTTACAAAAAACATACAATAAAACGTATCATTTTGTAACTTTTTTTTCAATTTTTCTCTTTTCCCCCGCTTTTTTTTAACTTTTTTCCACTTTTTGTCGGTTTTTTTTCAATTTTTTGACGTTTTTTAAACCCTCACCCCCATTTATAGCCTAAAAACCTTTATCGCTAAAACTCGGAATTGCCCAATGTGCAGGTTTCTTAAAGCAGCTTTTTCAGCCTATCAAGTTCACCGGCTTTCATATGGTAGCTGTGGTCTTTATCGGGAAATCCACCATCCTGAATTTCTTTTGCATACCCGTCAAACGCCTCTATTGGGCTTTCAGCCAAACTGTCGTAACTCTTTACAAATTTGCCAGTTACACCTTGTATCAATCCCAATATATCAGGTGCAATCAATACCTGTAAATATCAAGTAGAATAAGTATTTGCAAATATTCAGGTGCAATCGGTATCTGCGACAAAAAAAGCCAGATTCTAAGTACGACAGAATCTGGCTTCGGAGGAGGGTGATGAAAAGCTAACAGAATAATGGCTCTAAAAACCCCAGCTATTTGCTTTTAATAGCCCTCTTCTCTGTTTATTATCGAATAAAAAGCAAAAAATTCTTTAATGAAAAATCCAAAAGAAACTACACTTTAATTACCAGAAATCAAGCATTTATTTTCAAAAAATCTAAGTTTTTTTATCATTCATTCCCAAAAACAGGCTCATTGGGCTCAAAACTTCGATTATTTTACGCTTGCTAAATAGGTTATGTTCTAATATTTTAACCAGTTAGCTGTTATTTTCTTTTTTATTTTTTTGAAAAACCCTGTATGGATAACAAAATCACAATAGCGGATCTGGCCGAGGCCAAGCGTCAAAATCGTAAAATTGCAGCGGTTAGCTGCTATGACTTTACTACAGCTAAACTTATATCACAGACTGATATAGAAATGATATTAGTTGGTGATTCGGCTGCCCAGGTGGTGCTGGGGTATGATTCTACGCTGCCGGCAACAATGGATTTTATGGTTGCTATAACGGCTGGGGTGCGTCGAGGGGCTCCAAATGTGTATTTGGTGGCAGATATGCCGTTTTTGTCTTACCAGGTCGGGGTAAATGAATCGGTTAAAAACGCCGGGCGGTTTGTGACTGAGGCTGGTGTGCAGATGTTAAAAATCGAGGCTACCGAGTCGTATCTGGATGTAATAAAAGCAGTTAGCAACGCTGGGATGGCGGTCATGGCGCATATTGGTATTAGGCCTCAAAGCATCAGCAAAATCGGGCGATTTAAGGCTGAAGGGACTACAGCTGAGATGGCGGTAGAGTTGATAAACCTTGCAGAACAAATGATTTACGCCGGCGCCAGTACCCTTCTTCTCGAAGGGGCCGCTACGGAAGTTGGGCAGATAATTACAGAACGCTGTGAAGTACCTGTGATAGGTTGCGGGTCCGGGCCCGGCTGTGACGGACAGATACTTATTGCACCTGATATATTGGGATTGACACAAGGTGTAACTCCTAAATTTGTAAAGAGTTACGGCAGTTTGGCTGAAAGCACCACTGAGGCTTTTGCGGGGTATGCAAAAGAGATTCAGGATGTTCAGTTTCCCGATAAAGAACACAGCTATCATATGAAAGCCGGTGAACTTGATAGGCTGAAAAAACTGCTTTAAAAAACCTTCACAGTGGGGACTTTCGAGTTTTGGCGATAGGGGTTTTTAGGCTAAAAATGGGGGTGGTTGTCGAAAAATCTCGCTCAAAAGGGGTAAAAAGCGTAAAAGGGGAGAATAATTTGACCAAAAAGATGTATTTTTGTGTGTA
>CAZTKW010000511.1:1198-3338 GCA_964614315.1 uncultured Pirellulales bacterium | reverse complement strand
ATTTTAACTTTAACTTATCTTGGATTAAATGATTATGTAAACAATAATGTTAATACATTATATAATACTGATGCGAAATCTGCAATAAAAAGATTTTTTATTCAAAATCTGGATTATGGCTTTATTCCAAATCTATTTGATAATTCCTCACGAATATGGAATCTTTTATATAAATATTCAGATTTATATGATATACCATACAAGCCACATAAATTATTTGAATCATTTATGGGTATAGATATCGAATTGTATCTATCGATAGCAAATTTTATTTTTGCATATAATTATCAAACTGATTTTTCTTCAGGTAATTCAATTAATCAATATTTACAAATTAATCCCAAAAATATTTTCCACAATACAAACATTAAAGATAATGAAGTGTCAGCTTTTTTAAAAAATTTAGTCCTAAAGGATGATAGTTTAGATAAGATTTTATGCCAAAATTATAATGAACAAGGATATTTTTTTAATTATAATGAATTTCGTAAATTTCCTCTGTTTGAAATATCAACGGATAACTATATTCCAATTTATTATCCATTTTTTATAAATCGTGTGACTGAATTAATATATTGGGATATTTTTGATTACATAAAAAGAGAGAAACTTTTTAATCATTTAGAATTTTCAAAGCAATTTGGATTAAAATTTGAAAAATATATACTAAATCAATTTAATAATATTTATGAACCTCATAATAAATTAACAAAAAGATATTGGATAGAACCCAAAAAAAGAAAACATGATCCATCATCCGATATTGTTATTTATTATCCTAATGCTTATATATTTATAGAAATAAAATGTTCAAGATTTAAATATGAATATTCAAGTGTATTAGGAGATATAAATTCAATTGAAGATGATCTGAATAAATTATTATATGATCCAGTAAAACAACTATTCAAATCAATAGAATTTTTTAAGAATGGAAATTTAAGATCATTAGGTTTGCATTGGAAACAGGAAAAGATATATCCAATAATAATAAATTATACCACATTTCCCATATCTGAAATAATATACCCATTTTTTAAAGAAGAGATTATAAGTAAAAATATAATGGATAGAGAATATGTTGAGAATTTAATTATTATTTCTTCCGAAGAAGCATCTTATTTATTAAGTTTATGTATGAATAATATTTCATTAGTTGATATAATAAATAAAAAGAATAGTAAAAAGTATGTAAATTTACCATTTATTAATTTTGTAAGTAAAGAATATAATGATTTACGTCCAGATTTAATAATAAATAATTGGGATGAGTTAAAAGATGTTATTAAATCAAAACTCAGAATTAACAAATAATTTATTGATTTGAATAGTATCACAGGAATATAGTTAAGTGTTGTACAATTTTTACAAGATTGTCAACGGAAAATTAAGTGGAAAAAGAATATAATTTTTGTCTAGCTCAGGAAGAAAAGATTATTCTTGTATTAATTATCAAATAGAACTGTAACAAGAAAGTATATGAGTTCGATTCTTTACTGAATAAATAAAACATGAATAAATATTTTTTATATACTCGTAAATCAACTGATTCAGAAGACAGACAGATATTGTCTATTGATGCACAGACAGAAGAATGTAGACAATATGCGCAAAAAGAAAATCTAAATATAGTTCAAGTCTTTACTGAATCAATGACCGCTAAAGAACCGGGTAGACCTGTGTTCAATGAAATGATCGCCCGATTAGAAAAAGAAGAGGCGAACAGTATTCTTTCTTGGCATCCTGATCGTTTAGCAAGAAATTCATTAGATGGTGGTAAGATTATTTACTTAATTGATAAAGGCATAATCAAAGATTTAAAATTTCCTACTTATCGATTTGATAATACTGCTCAGGGGAAATTTATGCTTAGCATTACATTCAGTCAGACTAAATATTATGTGGATAATCTCTCTGAAAATATCAGACGTGGCCACAGGCAGAAATTACGCTATGGAGTTTGGCCTAATTGGGCTCCGATTGGATATTTAAATGACAAAAATACTCGTTCAATTATACTTGATCCGGATAAATATAAACTTATAAAAAAAATCTTTGATCTCTATGCAACAGGAAAATACTCTTTTGCTTTTATTAGAGATATTATCCATTTGGCAGGATTAAGAGGAAGAAAAGGGAA
>CAZTKW010000511.1:0-1188 GCA_964614315.1 uncultured Pirellulales bacterium | reverse complement strand
ACCCCTGGACATATCCAGCGGATTTTGAAGAGAGAATTCTATTATGGAGTATTTCGTTTTAATGGTGAACATTATCAAGGGGCTCATAAGCCGATTGTTAGCAAATCCCTGTTTGATAAAGTACAGGAAGTAATGAAACAAAGACAACATGTTAAAAAGGAAAAGAAAAAATTTATTTTCAGAGGTTTCATTCGTTGCGGTGAATGCGGTTGTATGATAACTGCTGAGACACAAAAGGGACATAATTATTACAGGTGCACCAAGAGAAAAACAAAATGTGATCAGAAATACATAAGAGAAGAAAAACTTTCAAGTCAGATAACAAAAAGATTCAATGAAATAACTTTACCAAATATAATAAAAGAATTTATGCTATCTGAACTTGAAAGAGAAAAAGAGCAGGAATTACATCAAAGCCTTTCTGTTATAAAAAATCTGAAATCTACTCAGAAAAACATTGAGCAAAAACTTGATAAGCTTCTTGACGCTTATATTTCAGGCTATCTTTTAGCATATGAATACCTGACTAAAAAAGAAAGATTAATAAATCAAAAGGTTGAAATCAAGGAAAAGCTGGATGGGTTGAGCAAAAATAGCTTGAAATGGTTCGAACTTTGCAGGAACTTCATTTTTGCCTGTAATTCCTTGCAAAACGAAGAATTTAAGACCGAGTTATCTTTCCAGAAAGAATTTCTGGAAAAAGCAGGTTCGAACTTCCATTTGAAGGAGCAAAAGCTGTCCTTTGGGTGGAAAGAGCCCTATTCTTATGTTGCCGAAGGCAACCGAAATATTTTAAAAATAAATTCATCTTTCCGCAATAAAAATAAATCTTTAGGTTCTGGTTTGGGTAATGTTTTGTCGCTGGTGGAGTCAGCCCCGCATTGTGGGATTGAAATACCCGCTGGGTTAGATTCAGTAAGTTTTGAAAATTGGCGGAGAGGGTGGGATTCGAACCCACGGTAGAGTGTTTGCCCTACACTCGCTTAGCAGGCGAGCGCCTTCAGCCAACTCGGCCACCTCTCCAAAAAAAAATATCCTGATTACTTATTTTTCAAATTACTGTTCGTTAATCGATATTCGTTATACATTATACATTATATATTATGCAATCAATTGATGAGGCGTTAGGATTCCTCCCAAAAGTCTATTCAGACTTTTGAGGAGTCCCTGCGGATTTCGTTTAGAAAT
>CAZTKW010000510.1:0-3338 GCA_964614315.1 uncultured Pirellulales bacterium | reverse complement strand
ATTTTGTTAAAAAAAGTACGTTTTTTTGTCACGGCCAACGCCCCAACCCCCATTTATAGCCCAAAATAAAGGGTGTCTAAAACCCTCAATACACAAAAACACAAAAAAATACAAAAAAGTACATCTGTTTCCCCCTGTTTTTGCACAAATATCCGACAAACCACTCTTTATATTTACATTTCTTTATCAGGAATAATTTCTCACACTCTCATTGACCCGCTGTGGCTTTAATGGTACTCTACCAGCTTTAATTAAGGGACATAAGTAATGGAATTATCTTGGTTAATGAAAATCAGAATCGCCGCTGCCGCCGCAGTCGGTGTTATCTTAATCGGCATATTGGCCTGGCCCATGGCCGAACCCCTTGACCCCTCCGGCATTGTCTCGCTCGCCTCCATAACTCTCGGCCGGGCAATAACTTTAGTAGCTTTAGCAATATTAGCCGGCTTCCTCGCATACTTTTTTTCCTGGCCTTACGGCCTGCCAATCGCTATCCTCGCCGTACCCGCCGGCCTGGCCCTCTGGGCTGTCCGTACCGGCGATGTTGCTGGCATCATCCAACTCAACCCGACCTCCCTCGCATACCGACAGGAAATTTTCGCCTCCCTGAAATGGGAGCCGCTCTTTTGGTTACTCATTGTAGCCGCAGGATTTATAGGCGTCCTCCTCGCACACATAACCTACTACAAAAATGCAAAAAGACCCCAAATATCCCAACCGCCCCTGGACCAGAACGTCCCCAAAACCAAACCACAGTTGTGGTGGTTATTTGACTACGATCCTACAGTTAAGTTTGTGTGGTGGTTATTTGAGTCCACTCCAGCAGTTACGTTTTTGAAGATTTCTCTGGGCTTTACCGCGGACCAAATCCTCCAAAAACCAGAATTCCAAAAGCCTGAGCAAAAACCTAACTCCAGGTTGAATATATACTTAAACTCCGCAGTAGCGCTGGTTGGTTCAGGTTTAATAGCCCAGGTTTGTATGATTATTTTTGCCCAGGATATCAAGCTATTCGACAGCAAATTAGATACGGTTGTAGCCCAGCCTGCTGTCGGCCAGATTGTTTTAGCCGTACTGCTCGCTTTCGGCATAGCTGCCTTTGTCGTCAAAAAGTTCCTCGATGCCGGCTACATCTGGCCGATAATTGCTTCAGCTTTTATAACCGCTTTTACTGTAAATATTTACGGCAACCAGGAAATCCTGCAGCATCTGGTTCAAAATCAGCCGGCAAATTTTTTCAGCAGCCCCATTATGGCAATACTGCCTGTCCAGATGGTCGCTTTCGGCACTATAGGCTCGATTGCCGGCTACTGGTTAGCCGTGCGATTTAATTACTGGCGACAACACGAATCAGATTAGCAAAATTCCGGCCTCCGTCGGATTTATCACATCTTTTTTTAAGCCTTTGTTCTTGTGTAAATATTGTTCTATTAAGTACTTATACCCCTACAGTCCTATAACGAATTTCTGTTGCCAAAAACAAGCCAAAATCTTCTGTTTTTGCCTTACAAATTGGCCGAAAATATACTTGTGCTTAAATTCGCGTTTTTGCGATTAGACTAAAGCATTACGTCGTAACAAGATACAAAGGCATTTGATGAACAGCAGGTGAACGTTTAGCGGTTATTTTCGTATTATAAGTTAACAAAGGCCAACCCGCAAAAGGAGTTGAAAATGTTGGTGCTAAGCAGGCAAAAAGACGAGTCGATTATGATTGGCGATGAGGTAGAGATTACCATCGTTGATGTACGTGGTAATAAGGTTCGCCTTGGTATAACGGCTCCAAAAAGCATCGCGGTTCATCGCAGGGAAGTGTATGAAGCGATTCAGCGCGAAAAAAGCGGAAAAAAAGCTGAATAACCACAAATCACCACGCCGTAAACGCTAATAAAGAACTTCATACACTGTCCATTTAAGCCCCTAAAAAAGCCCATTTTTGAACAAATATTTAGCCGGGAACGATTCAATCAAAAGCTCGATTTGATTGGTTTTGAATTGGGTTTGTTTTTGAGGCTTAAAATGGGGGTGGTTTTGTATGGGGGGTTTTTGGGCACCCTTGTTTTTGGGGTAAAAATGGGGGTGGGGGTTGAAAAAATGACAAAAAAACGTACTTTTTTTAACAAAATGGCGCACTTTTTGAACAAAAAGCGGAAAAATTGAAAAAAAAGTGAAAAAATGACTCGTTTTATTGTGTGTTTTTGTAAAAAATAGCACACCCGATACAAGAACCATTTCCAATGTTAAAATAGGCAAACTTTGAGCGGGCAAAATTCATCTCTCAAAATGAGGGTGGTTGGAATGTTAAAATGGGGAAGATGGGAAGCTTAGGAAAGAAAAAGTTAAAAAGGTAAAAGGAAAAAATGAGGCTGTTAATGGAGTGGATGTGTTGGACATATAATGTCGTTTGCGGAGGAAGGAGTTGGAGTTATCTTTTTAGAAAGAAAAGTGAGGAGTAATTTTGAAATGCTGCTAAGTGAAAACCAACATCAATCCAGTTGCTTTAGTACACAGGCTGGGTTACCGGGGTCGACGTTACAGTCAACAAGCCAGTTGTAAGCCATAACAGCAAGGTCCAGCATATCAACAGAACCATCACCGTCAGGGTCAGGTGCAATATCAGCACAATAGACGTCGGACTGCAGCCACTGTTGGGCGAAGTCAGCCAGGGCATTTATATCTGTCGTGTCCAGCCAGCCATTTGCAAAAACCGCCCAATCCGGGAAGTTGACAAAACCATCACCACCATCGGGGCCAACGTCCCAGGATAATTGTTCAAGCCGCCATTGCTCTGCCAGCACTGCATAATCGGCAAAATCAATCCTGCAATCATCAGTTATATCGCCGGCAAGTGCATACCCACAGCTCTGCCTAATACCCAAACTGTGGGACTCACCTGCGGCGATTGCGGTAAAGCCGCTGTTAGGCGAGGGTACATCGCATTGGCCATCGTCGTTGCAGCCCCAGGCGATTATCGAGCCATCGGCCTTAAGGCCAAGACAGTGAGCCCAACCACCAGCGGCGATGGCGATAAAGCCGCTGTTAGGCAAAGGGATATCGCATTTGCCGTATCCATTCCATCCCCAGGCGACTATCGAGCCATCGGTTTTAAGACCGAGACTGTGGGACTCTCCTGCAGCGATTGCGGTAAAGTCACCGCTAAGGTCTACACCGACGACCTGATTTCCCCAGCCGATAATCGAGCCGGCAGAAGCGGCATAAGAGATAAAGAGCGGAAAGATACAAACAGCCGCCAGAAAAAATCGAATTTTGAATTTTCGACTAAAGCCAAGGTTCATTGCTTTGGCCTCTAAAAAAAAGTTAATGTTTCATATATAGAT
>CAZTKW010000509.1:0-3350 GCA_964614315.1 uncultured Pirellulales bacterium | reverse complement strand
AAGATGGTGTCCCAGTGTTACAACATTACCGGAAAGCTGCGGTTGTATAATTTCGGCTTCATTGGCATTGACCACACCAACTGTTACTGGAACAAACCTAACTTTAAGAGCATCTAAATCGGCAAGAAAGATTCCCTGTTGGTCCTTTCGTCCTACCAGAGCTATAGCAGGAATTATTGTTACATCCTCGTGCCGGGCAAATTCTATTTGAGCTCGAATGAACATGCCCGGCTTCAAGAAACCATCCGGGTTGGGGATTTTAACTTCTACACGGGCCTGTCGAGAGCTTTCTTTAAGCATTGGTGCGATGCGAATAACCTGGCCGGTAAAAGTTTTGCCGGGATATGCATCGGTCGTTATTAGCGCTTTCTGGGCTATACTGATTTTAGGGTAATCGCGCTCTATAACATGAATCACACCGGTCAAAATGCTGTTTTCAAGAATAGAGACTATCGGCTCGTTCTCTTTCAGCAAAGCGCCCTCATCTACAAATCTTTCCCCCACAACCCTAATCTCATCCGCCTCTTCCCACCATACCTTGATTTTCGTGTATGAAAGACGCAATTGGATTGTTTTCAGGGCCGCCTCTCTCTGCATCACCAGGGCCTGGGAAACCTTCAACCTCGCCTCAGAAGCATTAAAATCAGCTTCTGCCTCGTCAAGTTCGGATTCCGAAGCTATCTGTTTTTCACGAAGTGTCTTAGCTCGCTTAAACTCACGCTCGGCTATGGCCAAATCGCTGGTATGGTTCTCCATGTTTGCTTTGGCAACTTCCAATTCCGCTCGTGCCTGTTCCACATCCTGTGTAAATTCGTCATCATCAAGAATTGCTATTACCTGGTCACGTTTAACTGTATCGCCCACATCAACAAGCAATTTTTTCAACCACCCGTTAACTTTGGGTGCGACAACGAACTGTGACTTTGGCAGCAAAGAACCTGTGAATAGCCCGACGTCTCTAACTGTCCCCCGACGGACTGCCTCTACCTCAACAGCTACGACGGCTCCTGGACGCTTCATTCCTTTCTTACTACCAGCTATAATTCGGTGGTAAATCAGCCAAATAAACAACGCTCCAACTATGAGGACCGCCAATATTAACAGCTTTCTTTTATTGACATTTTTCATTATGTAACATTCCTTTAAATCTTTAATAGACAATGATACACTATCGACACAAATGTTACAACAATTTGTGTCCTACCGACGTTACGAAATCTGGAATATCCAGGGTGCCCAATAGATTATTTATCATGAAAACCGGTGCTGTAGGGCTGCATATCACAGGGAGTACGGATTCTATTAAATCGTTATGTATTTTCTTGAAATGAATTGGCAATTAACGGATAGAATTGATATAAACTGTCCCACTCGGGGCGACAGGACTCGAACCTGCGACCTCTTGACCCCCAGTCAAGCGCGCTAGCCAAACTGCGCCACGCCCCGTATAATGAATATTCTAATATAAAATTGCCAATAGAACAAATCTTTTTTGAATGTTATTTTTTTGGAAAACCACTTGTAAAATCAGTCGCATCAGCTATAGTGACTGTGTAAATATATGGAAAAAGAACAGCCGGTACAATTAGCAACACAGGGGGTATGTGAGGAAGTTAAGTCTGCAATGAGTTCAAAAGGTTCGGATGTAGCGGGCGGGGATAGATTGGTTTCACTGGATGCACTGCGTGGGTTCGATATGTTCTGGATTATAGGCGGAGGAGCGATATTTAACAGCCTGGATAAAATATTCCACCATCCGGTGACAGCTTTTATTAGTCAGCAGCTCAAGCATGTCGAATGGGAGGGTTTTAGGTTTGAAGATTTGATTATGCCGTTGTTTCTTTTCATTGTGGGAGCAGCGATGCCGTTTTCATTCAACAAACGCCTGGCAAGAGGAGACAGCAAAAAAACGTTGTATCTTCATATTATCAAACGTGTTATTATTCTTTGGATTCTTGGAATGATGGCCCAGGGTGGCCTGCTGAAGTATGATTTTTCAAAGTTGCGTCTCTATTGCAATACACTGCATTCGATAGCAGCCGGTTACCTTATTTCCTCGCTTATAATGTTAAATCTGAAACTTGTCTGGCAGATAATAACAACAGTGGTTTTAATGCTGCTGTTTTGGATTTTATTGGCGTTTGTGCCGGTGCCGGGACATGGCGCTGGAATTTTGAAGCCGGACGCGAATTTTGCAATTTACGTGGAAGAATTAGTAATGGGGCGATTCTTCTCCAGTGGAAGCGGCTATACATGGGTTTTAAGCAGTATAACGTTCACCGCTACCGTTATGCTTGGTGTATTGGCGGGGCATTTGCTGCGTTCTGAAAAAACTAAACCGGCTAAATTCATCTGGCTTTTTGCATTGGGAATTGGTTGCCTACTGCTGGGTATGCTATGGAATATCTGGTTTCCGATTATCAAGCATCTCTGGACCAGTTCAATGGTGCTTTTTGCGGCCGGATGGAGCTATTTGTTGCTGGCATTATTCTATCTGATTATAGATGTGTGGGGCTTTAAAAAATGGGCATTTGGTTTTGTAGTGATAGGTATGAACGCAATAGCTGTCTATATGTCGATACAATTGTTTAATTTCAGGCATATTGGAAATATTTTTGTGGGGGGGTTGTCAGAAAGATTGGGAGACTGGAATAACCTTGTACAGGCAATCGCAGCCTTTGCGGTTATATGGCTGATTTTGTATTGGATGTACCGTAAAAAAACGTTTATCAAAATCTGAGTTGTTACACAATATCGGTTAATGACACTACGGCCTGTTTAACCATTCATCCAGTAGAAAAGCCAAATCATCCAAATCGACATCACCATCAGGTTCACAGTCGGCTCCAAGACACCAATCCGGCTCTTGGCAGTCTGTATTCAAATAGTAATGGGCAAAGACCGCGAAGTCAGTTAAGTCAACAAAGTCATCGCCATTTAAGTCACCCTGCAGTACTTCGGGAATTCTGTCACTGACCCATTGATGATAAGAACTGACTCGCACCGCATCGAAATCGTCAGGCATAGGTATTGTAGGGGAATCCTTGTCACGAAACCAGCTTTCCCCGGCGCGGTTGACAGACCGAAACAGGCCGGCAACTTTCCACGCGTTGCCGTCTTTGATAAACAATCCGCCGCCGGAATCATATGCTGCTACCATTGCTTCATAAGCCGTTGCGCTGCCTATGTCGAGACCATCAAAAAAACCGATAATTACATCTGAAGTCCAGTCACCGAGGACACTGTTGTAAATTTTATCCTCAATCAGGTTGGTGCCCCAGCGCAGCGTTGTATTGCCGGAGCTGGCCCATTCGTAGCCATAAGTAATGCCGGAAGTTTGAAGTATTGCT
>CAZTKW010000508.1:0-3350 GCA_964614315.1 uncultured Pirellulales bacterium | reverse complement strand
CACCCGTACGCGGGCCGTCATCGAACTCGCCCGGCGTGCCGCCGATATACGTGCTCGCGTCCCAGCCCTGTTTATCGTCCCAGATACTCGGGTCGCCGCCGTCCTCATCGATAATCGTAAGTGAATAGCCTTCGCCGTCGGTAAGCGGACGCCAGTCATCGTTGTACCTGAAGTCCAGGACAGTTCCTCCGACAGCATCTTCCAGCCGGACACGCTCTCCGCCATTATCCAGGCTGCCGTCATATTCTCCGGCGATGACACCGCTGAAGGTCGGATACTCGGCGGCAAATACCGCCGCGTCCTTGACGACTACGGCATAAGCGCCAGCTCCAAGTGTCATACTCGGGAACGTGAAATCGACGCCGTTGGTGAATTTAACCAGGTTCAGTTTCAAAGCCGTGCCGCCTGTGTTTTTGACCTCGATAAATTCGGCGTTGGGGTCGCCAAGAGGTGCATCAGCCGGATGGTACATCATCTCGGTTATACGAAGGTTATTGGCAATCGGACCAATCGAATAAGCCGCTTCGTTTAAAGCGCTCCATTCACTGCTTTTAAGGACACGTGCCTTGACCAGCTTGCTTTCGTTCAAGGTGATGGCTCCGCTATATGCGATTCCGCTGTCACGCGGGTCGCTGCCGTCAAGCGTATAATAAATAGTTCCAGAGCCATTTGGATTGTCCATCGTCAGGCTGGCGCCATCGGCAACATAACCGCCGTGCTGATAACTTCCGTTTATATTAAATACCGGTGCGTCGGTATCAGGGTACAGGCCGCGATTTCGCAGCTGTCCGAGAAGGACGTTTCTGCGCCCGGTGAACCAGTCATCGACTGCATTGTCTTGAAAACCCTGCCACTCATCCTGGCCAACCGGCCATGTAGTATTTTTGCTATCTCCCCAGCGAACTATCTCTCCGTAGATGGCTTGCTCTATATGTGCATTTAAGCCCTCCCATCGTTCAATACACCTCGCATCGGTCAGTGGGCCGCCGTTGTAAAGCCACTTATGGGCACGGTCGGCAAATAAAGCCTGAAATTTGGCATTACCCCTGATTCGTTCACAAATGAGGTTGATATTTGTATCGCCGGTTTTACCAGTTAGGTCATAGGTCTGATCGCTATAAAGGCCAATAGCTTGCTCAAAGTCCCAGGTTGAAAACCGAAGCTTGACTTCCGGCGGCTGGCCGGGTTCGCCCTGCATGGCCGCAGCATAAAAATTATACGAGCCCCAGTCACCACATCCGCCATAGTAATACACCAGCAGATAGTCACAAAATGCCGGCATATCGAGCCACTCGCTAAGCAGGTCGTACTGGGTGTCGCTGATAGTAGTCATTGAGACAGGAAAAAAGCCCAATACGGTGTTCCAGACCACCAGGTCCGCCGGTGTGTCATCGCCTATGGGCAGGCCGGCATTGTTTGCCTCCCACTTTTCTTCATCTCCGCCCATGTGCTCTGAGTAGAATGGAGCGTCAGGACGTTCCATCGGGTTGTACAGACCCCAGTAGAGACCATTGATATACAGGTGAACGAAATTGCCGTACGGGGCAGTCAAGGCTACCTCATGCATTGTCTCGTGGCCCCATTTGTCCCGGGTGTATGAAGCTACGCGGGTACCATATATGGCCCAGCCATCATTGCAGCCGCCGCGCAGAGTAAGCGAATCGAATGTATCGACGGGTGAATCCTTAAATATCGGATATCTAAGTTTGGTTGGGCCGTAATCATTCTTGAAGCGCAGCCGCATCGAATGCTTCTGTCCCCTGTAAGGTCTCCGGTTCTGGTTGCCCTGAGCACGAATCCCGCAATTGATTTGGAACTCCTCGTTGCCGGTTGCATCGAAGTACTCCACAGAGGCCTCTCGCTCCCACTCCACGCCATATAGCCAGGAATTGACGTAAAACCCGGTAAACTCATCGAATATATCGTACATATCCATAACTATCGACATCGTGGGGATGTCCTTAAGCACTGCCTTGAGAGTCGCCGCATCAGGCACCAGTGCACGCCACTCGGGGTTGTAAAATTGCACTTCATAGTCGGACGGACTGACGTCACCATAATCAACATAGCCATCATCATAGTACAGGTGGTGCCAGGGGTCTGGGAAACCTCTGGCAACCGCCTGGACCGTATCCTGGACCATCACATTATCGAGAAAGATGTATGTATGCGTATCTACGTTGGTAGGCTTCCAGCCGGGCTTAAAGGCCATCGCACGAATACACGTCGTCTCTGTAACGCTAATCGGGCCTGTATATTCCGTGCCGGTTACCTGGTTCGGCTTGCTGAAGTCAACCGAGTAGTATATATCCGCACCGGGGGTCTCACAATCAAGCTCTACGCTAAAAGATGTGTCATAAAAGCCTCGGTCCCTGCTGAACGTCGTGTCAGCAACAAGGCCCAGATAAGCATCATTGTTTTGGGCGTCCGGCGTCGGAACACCAAAAAAGCGCAGCGCATCATTGGCGTCAAGGCCGTAGGAAATATCGGTGTACTGCTCTATCTGGTCAAAATCGATACTGTCAATCTCTGTAGTGCCGTTGGAATGAAACAGCCCTATCTGCTCACCACCGGCGCCAAGCTTGAAGTTGGTGTGAAGAGCGGTGCCCTGGTAGTCCAGAAGGTCGGCTAAAATAACAAGATACGCACCTGAAGTAAGTGAAACACCGCTCGGAATCTGCCATTGGGTCGGATTTTCCAGGTTGTCCGTAATGTACATCCCGCTCATATCAATGGTTTCATCACCGGCGTTGTATATTTCTATCCAGTCAGAATATTCACCGAGATTGTCGGGGTCTTCATATATACTGTTGTTGGACGCCATAAACTCATTGATTCTCAGCGGTATGCCCCTTTTGAGCCAGTTTTCGGCCAGCATAGCGTAATCAGGCATATCAACATTGCTGCTGCCATCGAAGTTGGCTCCCACGCTCTCTCCGCCCAGCCACTGCTCGGAGAAGATTCTTAGGTCTTCTAAATTAACCCTGCAGTTGTCGTCAAGGTCGCCTATGGGGCATTCCGCCCGTGCCGAGCCGGTTAAAAACGCCCCTAATATAAGCAATAGTAATGAAATCTTCAGATAATTAAACACTTTGCACTCCTTCCTCACTAAGGGTAGGGCCGCGAAGCGCGGCTTTGTCATTTTGCGAGACGAAAGATAAACAGTCCCATTTCGCGTATTTTAACATATTTTGGGCATATAAGTCAATACTCTTGTTACGCAGAGACCCATTGTTCGTTCATTTTTTCAAACTTAGAGTTTTGGCATAAGGTTTTGGTGAAGTAAATAGTTAGTGAAATCGGGTTTGATTGGGTTTGCTGGAGGCTACCTATGGCATGAATTGTTTTTG
>CAZTKW010000507.1:0-3356 GCA_964614315.1 uncultured Pirellulales bacterium | reverse complement strand
TCAAAATGTGATTCTTGTTCAGGCTGGTCACCAAATTCAAGAGCAGCATCAAATGAAACCGTTCTCGCATTAAGAATAGAACCAACGGCATTAGCCCAAGCAACACTTGCTATGTCAGGCCCACCAATAATGTTCAATCCTAAAATCATAACTGTTATTATCACCGCCGCAGCGGCTAATTTTGTTATTCTACTTTTCATAATATTTCTCCATATATTCGGCTCACTTGCAGCCGATTTTGCTCTCTTTGACTCCTCCAATGCCTTCAAAACATCCTTAAGAACCCGCTCGTCCATCTCCTTGCTGGTCGTATCATGCAGACTTTTTATCAAACACTTTATATTTCCTGACGGCCTCATTTTTCCACCTCGCTATTTAACACCGACCGCAGTTTATCCAATCCATACCGATACCTGCCGTGAACCGTACTCACTGACACATCTTGCAACCTGGCTATCTCTCTGAACTTCATCCCGCCTTTAAGATGCAGCATTACTGCTTCCCGCTGCTGATATGGCAATTGTCCTATCGCCTCTCTCAATCGCCCCAATTCCTCTTTCTCGATTATCTTCTCTTCCGGGTTCTTTGAACCTGACTCTCTCTCATTCACTGCATCCGGATTATCGCCCCGTTGTTTCCTTGCTCGTATCCTGTCGCGCGCTCTGTTAGCTGAACACTTCGCCAGATACCCTCTAAGGCTTCCCATGAGTTGAAACTTTTCTATCGACGTCGCAAAGGAAACAAACACATCATGAACAACATCCTCAGCCGCTGCCTTATCATTATTCAAAAGAGCCTTCGCCAGAGTCAGCAGATAATTCTTATACTTCTCATAAATCCGGCACATCGCGTCCCTGCTGCCGCCCTTACATCTCAAAACAAGTAACTTGTCTTCCAGCATTTAAGCCCTGCCCGTTAGTTTCGAAACCAGCGTCCGTCTGTATATATAACGTATGAGCTGCTCATTTTTATATAACCAGAATATATTTTTTCTTCCTCAATCACAGCAAAAAGTCAAAATAGTTGCAATTACTCAACGAATCTGGTAACAAAATGGTCTCTTGAAGGCTTGGAAGGATTAATTAGTGGTGTATATGACAAATCCGCACTTATACAAAACCTCTAACTTTAAGGGACAGAGAATCTTTGCCCTCAAAATCCTGACGGCCCTTGTCTTATCCGCCGCACTGACATCAATAGCCCCGGCTGACCAAAAGCACGCCCCCATCAAATGGCACAGACTGACCGACATCCCCGGCACTGGATACGCCGGAGCCTATGCAGGGATAAGCAACGGAAAACTCATTTTGGCTGGAGGTGCAAACTCCCCCAATGAACAAACCGCAGCCGCACCCGCCGAACTCTGGCACGACCGCATTTACACCCTTGATATAAAGGATGCCCTGAATAGTTCACAAGCAAATAACAAAAAGTCGCACCCCTCCTGGCGGCAGGCCGACCTCAAATTGCCGTCGCCAAGGGCTTTCGGCGCCTCTGTTACATACTACTCAAAAGATGGCAGACAGCTTGTCATCTGTCTCGGCGGCAGGGACGATAAAAGATGCTACTCCAATGCCTTCACTCTCGAATATACCGACAGCGGCCTATCTCTTGAAAACCTCCCCGACCTGCCGGAACCTGCCGCATATATAGCCGCCGCAATCATCGAAAGCAGCCTCTACGTCGCCTGTGGCATCTACTCCCCTGATGCAAAAACTGCCGGCTGTTCTCTTTATATGCTCGACCTTGAGCATCCTCAAAACAACTGGCAAATCTTGCCCCCCCTTCCCGCCACCGGAAGGCTCATGCCCGTCGCAGCTGTCCAGGATGGCAAACTCTACATTATAAGCGGAGCACAACTCCAGCAGGATAATAACGGTACTCTGAAAAAAATATACCTTACAGATACCTGGCAATACTCACCGGAATATGGCTGGAAGAAAATGGCCGACCTCCCCCATCCGATTGCAGGTGCCCCCACTCCCGCCTTTACTGCCGGCCAGTCACATTTTATGGTATTTGGCGGTGATGACGGCTCCTTCGATGGCAAACACACCATAAACAACCACACCAGCTATAACAAAACCATACTAACATACCACACCATCACCAACACATGGGCCGACTACGCCCATATCGATGATGCCGCCCTCAACCTGGCCGCTTCAATAACAACCCCTGCGGTGCAGTTCGATGGAACCTACATAGTGCCGGGAGGCCAAATACACCCATCCGCCAACACTGCCCAGGTTTACACCGTCGCACTCGCCCCGTACAGGGGAGCCTTCAGCCTGGTGGATTACGCCGTAATCGTCATTTATCTAACCGTTCTGCTGAGCATCGGCTATTACTTCTCGTTCAGGGAAAAAGGCACCGACGATTACTTCAGGGGCGGCCGACGCGTACACTGGTTCGTCGCCGGACTCAGTGCATTTGCAACCCTCCTAAGCTCAATAACATATATGGCAATGCCCGCAAAGGCCTTCACCACCAACTGGCTCTACTTCATCGGCCATCTGTCTCTGCTCATCGTTGTACCCGTCGTAATCTATTTTTACATCCCCTTTTTCCGCAGCCTCAACATCTCCTCCGCATACGAATATCTCGAACATCGTTTCAACGTCGCCGTCAGGTTATGCGGCACCCTCCTGTTCACCTTCTTCCACATCGGCCGCATCGCAATAGTCTTACTCTTGCCCTCGATGGCCCTGGCAACGATAAGCCCAATAAACGTCTACGCCTGCATAATCATAATGGCTGGCCTCTGCATCATATACACCGTCCTCGGCGGCATCGAAGCCGTCGTCTGGACAGATGCCATTCAATCTATCGTCCTCTTCCTGGGTGCTTTTCTGACCGTCGCAATCATTTTAAGTAATGACGCCATAGGCCTGACACGCTTCTGGCAGGTCGTAGTCGCCGACGGAAAGAACCAAATGTTTGACTTTAGAATGGACCACGCCGCCGCCGTCTTCTGGGTTGTCTTCATCGGCTCTTTCTTCAGCAATCTTTCTTCTTATACCTCAGACCAGGCCGTCGTTCAGCGATACCTTATCACGCCCGACGAAAAAACCGCCGCTAAAACTCTCTGGACCGCACTCCTGACCGGCCTTCCCATAGGCTTTCTCTTCCTCTTCCTCGGAACCTGCCTATACGTTTACTTCAAGACCTACCCCGCCCTGCTTGAGCCAACCGTAAAATCAGACGCCATATTCCCACTCTTCATCGTAAAGCAGATGCCCGTCGGACTTGCCGGCCTCGTCATTGCAGGCCTCTTCGCCGCGGCTCAGTCAACACTCTCAAGCAGCTTAAACAGCATTGCAACCGTCCTCGTCGAAGACATATATAAACGTTTC
>CAZTKW010000506.1:0-3356 GCA_964614315.1 uncultured Pirellulales bacterium | reverse complement strand
GAATTAGTTGTAGTTGACTCAAGTGGTATTAACCCCGGCGGTAACCCAGGGGGGGGATCCGGTGGAGGCGGTGGCGGAGGTATATAGAATGCAGAAGCAATTTGCGGGCCCAGGTCAGCAGCGTTACTCCATAGGATGGAATTTTCAATTTTTGAGTTGTATTGCTCCTGCCACACCGTCGCCTCGTCTTCAAAATCCGGCGGAAGATTCGAAGAACAGTACCCATAATATCCACCACCCGCTTCGGCGGCTGTGTTTTCTGATATAGTGCAGTTTTTTATAATTGCTCCTGGTGCACAATAGATTCCCCCTCCAGTGTATTTTGCTTTATTTGCAGTAATTAAGCAGTTGGTTAGAATAGGCAATGGATTTGCCGGGTTGAACATAGCAATGCCACCACCGGCATCTGCTATATTGGAAGTAATGATACAGTTGGTAATTGCTGGTTTTGAGTTTTTACAGTAAATGCCCCCCCCATATTCCTTAGACTCGATACCGGGGTACGCAGGGGGAGGAGCGGGTGAATCTTGGAAGATCTCGGCAGCGTTCAGATAGCCGCCGGTAATGGTAAAACCATCAAGGACAGAGGCTGGATTTTCTCCACTGTGAAAATAGAAGCCGCGGTGTTTATTGCCAGCAGCTGCCTGGCAATCGATGATGCAGTTTTGTGGGCCGGTATCTGATTTTACTGTTATTGCCTTTCCGAGGAAGTCGATGTCTCGGTTTCCCGGGCCGATGTAGGTTCCGTCAGCTACCAGAACAGTATCGCCATTTAAGGATGCATTAATAGCTGCTTGTATGTTATCGTAATCAGCCGGGCCGTCGTCATCGACGGTGATGATATCTGCCACCGCTGTCGGCGCAATCGCCAGCAAAAATGCTGAAATTAGCAACACAAAAAGTATTTGTCTTTTCATTGTCTCTGCCTCCTTGAAAAAAACGCTTTCTTTTACAATAAAGAGCGATTACACAGGAGAAAATCCAGATGACAGCTAAAAAGCTCCCACACCGCCATTCTCTAAATACAAGATATCCAGTTCATAGGAAAATGTCAAGAAAAAAATCGATAAAAGACGGATTTTTTAAGAAACGGGGTAAATGAATGTAAGAGGCCGCCAACAAAGTTGGCGGTTTTTAATATTTTAGATTCCTGAGGACAAGCTTGTTTTTTAGACGTATTCGACAGTAGCCGGTGGTTTTGGGGTGAGGTCGTAGAGGCATCGATTGACGCCGTGAATGTCGGTAATACGCTTTGCAATCCGGTTCAGTATTTCCCACGGTAAGGGGGTGACAGTAGCGGTCCTGGCATCGGTGCTCTCTATGCAGCGGACGACGATAATCTGGCCGAACTGGCGCTTGTTGTCTCTTATTCCGGTTGCGCAGTCGTTCAGGAGTACGGCGAGGTATTGAAATGCACCGCTATCGGCAAGCTCTTCCTCGACGATTTCAGTAGCTTCGCTTACGGTTTGCAGACGCTTCGGAGTCACTTCGCCGACGATTCTTGCAGCGAGGGCCGGGCCTGGGAATGGGATTCGATGGGAGATTTCATCTGGTAGATTCAGAATGCTCGCAACTTCGCGTACGCCGTCTTTTCGCAGTGTTTTTAACGGCTCGATAACGGAGTAGCCGTAAGTTTTCTCGGGGTCTATGCCGAGCTGAGAGAGTATATTGTGCTGGCGTTTTATGCCGGCGACGGTTTCTTCAATATCGGTGAGTATAGTTCCGTGGAGGAGGAATTTTGCACCGGATTCCTTTACGAGCTGGCTGAAGACCCTCGAGTAGAATGTATCGGTTACGGCGTTTCTCTTATCTTCCGGGTCTGTGAGACCTTCGAGGGCTGAGAGGAAATCCTGTCTTGCGTCGACCACTTCAACGGGGATATTCATATCGGCGAAAATCTGAGCAACTCTTTCCGGTTCGCCTTTACGCATGAGGGCACTATCGACAAAGACGGTTTTTAGCTGGTCACCGAGGGCGCGGTGGCCGAGGACTGTGACGACTGAGCTATCAACGCCGCCGCTAAGAGCGTTAATTGCGATATTTGAGCCTACTGTTTGTTTGAGCTCGGCGATTTGTTCTTCGATGAACTTTTTGTAATCCATTATAATCTCCTTACAGGACAGGTTTAACAAAAGCGGTTAGAATTATTCGAGTAGAAAATAACAGTTGCGGGTGCGGCTGTCAAGGGGTGTAAAAATTTGATTGAAAAGAAAAATCATTTGAAGCGAGCGGCCGGGCGGATAAAATGGTGGCAGGTCAATTGAAAAAAAGGAAAGGAACGATTAGACGATGGCAGGAGATAAGTTAAATATATATAAACGGGTTAGTTTGGAGAAGCCGCGAGTTCTGCTTGGATTTTCGGGTTGGATGGACAGCGGCGAGGTATCGACAGGGGTTGTGAAACAGCTTGTTAAAAGGCTGGGGGCGGAGAAGATAGGTGAGATAGAGACGGAAGGCTTTTATATCCAAAGTTTTCCCGGTTCGATGGAGATTACGTCTCTGTTTCGGCCGCACACGAAGATAAGGGACGGCCTGATAACAAGCTTTGAGATGCCGCGAAATGATTTGTTCTGCAGCGAGGAAAATAATCTGATATTATTTTCCGGGAGAGAGCCTAATTTGAACTGGCGGGAATTCGCGGATTGTATTTTCAGGCTGTGCTCGGAATTCGGGGTTGAAATGATATATTTTATAGGGAGCGTAGCGGGGCTTGTTCCGCATACACGCGAGCCGAGGCTACTGTGTTCGGTTTCGGATGGTGAAGTTAAAGAAGTTTTTGCGGAGTACGGTTTGAAGTTTACCAACTACGAAGGGCCGGCGAGCATAGTTACTTACCTGTCGGCCAATGCAAATAAACACGGTGTGGGTATGGCGAGCCTTGTGGCTGCGGTACCGGCTTACATACAGGGTAACAACCCGAAGTGCATAGAGTCGGTGACACGAATGGTGGCGGGAATTTTAGGGGTACATATAGAGCTTGATGCGATGCGGAACGTCAGCGACGCTTTCGAGAAGAAATTAAACGATGTTGTCGAGAAGCAGCCGGAGTTGGCGGAAAATATCCAAAAGCTCGAAGAAAATTACGATAATGAGATTTTCGATGAGGAAATGGGCGACCTGAAGAAGTGGCTTGAACAAAAGGGAGTCAGACTGGATTAGCGGATTAAAAAAAGAGGATACACATAAAAGGGCGTTTTTTTTGTTCAAGTGTGAGACTGTATAGAATTGAGATTAAATGTCAGGGCCGACGTTTGTTACATTTGTAGTTTATTTTGTGTTTCTTCTGGGGGTTGGATTTTATTTTTACCGGAAAAGCGTCAGTATAGAGGATTACCTTTTAGGGGGGCGCGGTATGG
>CAZTKW010000505.1:0-3360 GCA_964614315.1 uncultured Pirellulales bacterium | reverse complement strand
GAGCCGGCGGGGCAACGATGGTTGTGAAGTTCCAGACATTGCCGGTAGTCGTACCTTCGGCATTGACCTCATCGATCCGCCAGTAATAGGTCGTATCGTTGTCCATCGTGCCGGGGTCATAAGTCGTAGCTGTCTGGTTGCCCTGGAAGGCACCTGGGCTGGAAGTGCCGAAGTAAACATCGCTTGATGTAGAACCGGAACCGGCTGTCCAGCTAAGGTCTGCGGTTATACTTATATCTGTAGCACTGTCAACCGGGCTTGGATTGCTTGCCTGTCCCGGTGTGTTCGGAGCAGAAGCTGTTAAACTCAAGTCATCAAAGTACACTGTGCCGGTTCCTCCAGCTAATACTAACCTTAACCGAACCATGACTGTTCCGGCTGGTGATAAATAGCCGTTACTATATTCTGTATAACCTGTAGTGCCTGCTGTCTGTCCGAAAGTGTAATCGTCTAATATCCCCCATCCACTATCTAAGAATTGAATCACAAGCTGTGCTGAAGCTGTCACATCAATAGTCTTCATCCATCCTGAAATATAGTAGTTCATACCCGCTTGGGCAGAATTATACATTTGTGTTATCATCAACCAATTGCTATTACCTACTATTTTTGCTGAATTACTCCCGCTGTGCGGGTCTTCATTTGTTACAGTGCACTGGTTGGCATCACCCATAGACCAGTCAGTCGTACCGTTTTCAAATCCTGGATTGCTAAGCAGTTCCCCACCTGTTACCGGTACTGTAGTAAAGCTCCAGACGGTACCGGTCGTTGTACCATAGGCGTTGACCTCATCGATACGCCAGTAGTATGCGGTCTCGTACCCCAGTGTACCGGGGTCAAAGGCAGTATCCGGCTGGTTGCCCATAAACTGACCTGAATCTGGCGTTGAATCGGTACCGAAGTACACATCATGGCTTGTCGCTCCTGAGCCGGCTGTCCAGTTTAAATCAGCATTGATGCCTACACTTGTAGCACCGTTAGCTGGGATCGGATTGTTAGCCCGACCAGGTGCTACCTGACCAGGTTCTGCGTGGCCTTTGAATACGCTGCCGCCGAAAGTCGTAACGTAAATCGTGTCTTCATCGTTCGGGTCAAAGGTTACTCGCTGGATATTAGCAAACGGCAGCTCCATAAAGCCTTCCCACGTGTCCCCGTTGTCTTTGCTCAGCCACAGCCCCGCGTCGGGCGGCGGGTTCCAGTCGCCCAGGGTCATATATATCCATCCCGGCCGTGTGGGATGCAGATAGGCACCGAAGTGTTCTTCACCTTTCCTCTCGAGCTTGACCCAACTGCCGCCCCCGTTAGTCGTCCGCCACAATCCGCCCTGACCGTTACCGTCGGCATCGGTCGCTCCGACATAAATAATATCGCTGTCAGCAGGGTCGATGGTTATATCTTTCGGCCACAATAGTGTGTCGTTGATTCGTGTCCAGTTCTCGGCCTGATCAGTGGACTTATACACTCCGACGCCGTCGGTATTGAATGCTCCGCCGCTGTACAGGGCGGTAACAACACAAAACAGCGTCCCGTCGTTTTGGCGGCGCACGCGATAGGCACGCATATTGGCCGCCGAGCCGAGCCCGTTGCTTTTCTTTGTCCACGTTCCACCATCGTCTGTGGACTTATATACACCGTGGCCAAAAATAGCCGCATAAAGTGTTCGGCTGCCCACCGTACTGGTCGGGTCAACGATAACCGAACAGGCCGGCGCTTCCGGAAGCCCAGTGTTTGATTGGCTCCATGTCGCGCTGTAATCATAACTGATGCCTACTCCACCGGGATTGTCGGGTGCGTGGCCTCCTAAGATAACGTTGGACTGCGGAATGTCGTGTGTGTTTGAGAACGCACCCCAGATTTGGCCGGGCGTATCGGGGTCGAAAGCCAGCTCATAACAGGTGTTGTTCCACGGAATTTCTGTATAGCCCCACTTCCACGATTGGTCGGCGTCGAGCGAGCGTGCAAAGCCGATGTCCGTGTAGGCAATATATCGCCGGCCGGGCTCAAACGGGTCGATATAGTAGTGCCACGTTGAGGTAACCACCAGGCCGGTATTGAAAAAGTCCTCCGGCGGGTCACCCGAACCCGGAACCGGACGCGTTTGTCCGTTAAACCACGTATCTCCGCCATCGTGTGTAATATAACACATCTCGTTGTCCGTATGCATCACGCGGTCGGGCTCCGAAGGCGCTATCGCCGTGCCGTGCGGCAGACTCTGCCATGCCTGGCCCAGATAAGCGGTGTGATAGTTGTATTCGACGTTGTACTCAGAGAAGCGCGGGTCCTGGTAGAACTTGGCCTGCCAGGAGTCACCGGCATTTGCGCTGCGATACACAGTCGGATGATGCGGCGGCCAAAAACCCGTGCTGCTGTTGTAGGTGTAAACAATTTGAGGGTCCACGTTCGTGGTCAGGATATCGTAATACTGTGCGATATCACCCATTGCATATCCGTCATAGGCCTCTGTATCCATATTGATTCCCGGCCCCATCGCCGAGACCCAGTTCTCGCCACGGTCAGTCGATTTGTACACCCCGCCCTGAAAACCGCCGATGTCCTGACTGAGTATGGAGCAGTAAATGATAACGGTTTGGGTACCAGCGTTCGAGCCCCCCGCAAAGCCCTGCAGATCTTCCCACGGCAGACCGTCGGTCTTTTTCGTCCAGGTTGCCCCCCTGTCGTCGCTGCGCCAGACGCCGTTCTCCGTGCCAACAAAACAAACCCGGTTCGCCACCGGACTGGTCATATCGTAATGAAAGCCGAAGACCTCTCCATTCGGACCGGCCGCTGTAGTCCAGTTCTCTCCGCCGTCGGTGCTGCGCCGAACGCTCCCTGCGGCGCCCACTAACATCAGGTTCGGGTCTTCCGTGTCAATGACAATTTGACCCTCCAGGTTGGCACCAAAACTGGCTATCTGTTCCCATCCCTCGCCCCGGTCATAGCTGACGCGTAGCTCGCTGCCGGCAGCAGCAAAGATAGTATTGATGTTCGTTGGATGAAAACCAGCCTGGCATTGGGTGTTGGTGCCCAGTCGTGAGTGAATAATCACCTTCCACGTCATACCACCGTCGTGTGAAAGATACGCCCCGCCCATATCGCAATTGACCATCATCAGGTTCGGGTCAATGGGACTTATGGCCGGGTTAAACATCGCACCGCCGCCGGACAGACCCACAGGCTCCCAATCGGCAGCCACGGGGTCTGCGACCAGCCCCAGTAGCAGGGCAAAAGCTATCAAATAAATTAATTTTCTCCAGAACATGATTTACCTCCTTAAAAAGTGTTAATAATTTGAAATTCTCCATTCGCTCATCGTTTAGCTCCGCTGCCGAACGATTATTTCGCTAATGTACAAAATGCACA
>CAZTKW010000504.1:0-3360 GCA_964614315.1 uncultured Pirellulales bacterium | reverse complement strand
GAAAAAGAAAAATATCACTCAATTGCCAAAGAACTAATTTATCGTACCATCTCCTATGTTAAAAGTCTCCTTAGGCGGAATATATAATGACTGCTCCAATGGCTAAAGCAATTAAAGCGATGATTCTGAGAAGCAGAAACGGCTGTTTTTGATACCACTCGAGCATCGCTTTGAGCCTTTCAAGGCCGAGTGTAAATACAAGCAGTCCTGATATTATAAAAAGAATCCCCAGCGTAATTATCACCCAGGGTATTCTGCAGTCATTGGCTGCAAGCAAAAAAACGACCGCTAAGACAAACCTTAGCAAGCCAGCAAAGTAAATGCGCCGGCCTTTTTTAAAGAATTCCATTAAGTGTTTGAGTATATTGGGTTTCAGCAAATAAACGACCGCGATAAATACGAAAACTATGCCTATAATTTTAACGGCGATGGCCATAATAGCTTTCCTTTCTTATTCTGGGCTTTGTTGTGCGCAGGCTTTACAAAAAGCGATTATCTTCCAATACTGTAATATTCGATTCCCGCTTTTTTAACTACATTAGGCTCATAGAGGTTTCTTCCGTCGAAGATAACAGGTTTGTTTAGTTTGGTTGCAATAACTTCAAAGTTGGGATTTCTGAATTCCTGCCAGTCGGTGAAGATAACTAGGGCATCGGCGTTATAAAGCACTTTATATCCGTTCTCGGAGGTTTCGATTTTCCCTTCCAAAGCCTCCAATGCTGCTGAACCGGCTTCGGGGTCGTAAGCTTTGATTTTCATCCCACAATCGAGAAGTTTTCTGATGCAGTAAATCGCCGACGATTCTCTAACATCATCGGTTTTGGCCTTAAAAGCCAGTCCCCACACAGCCAATACGGTTTTATCTTCTCGGCCCGCAAAATAGTCGGTGATACGTTTTGCAAATCGCTCCTGCTGGTTTATATTTACCTGCTGTACGGATTTGGCTATCGTCATTTCAACTCCATTCTCAGAGCCGGTGTGAATCAGCGCTCGAACATCTTTTGGAAAACAACTTCCGCCGAAACCGACGCCAGGAAACAAAAAGGCCCGACCGATACGCGAATCACTGCCTATACCTCGTCTCACCTGTTCGATATCTGCTCCAACTTTTTCACATAGTGCTGATATTTCGTTCATAAATGAAATTCTTGTTGCAAGCATTGTGTTCGCTGCATACTTTGTCATCTCAGCCGACGCCGGATCCATAAATATTATCCGGTTGCTCTTTCGCATAAATGGGTTATACAACCGGGTCATTATTTCCATAGCAGAAGGATTAGTTGTGCCGATGATTATTCTGTTTGGACGCATAAAATCCTCAACGGCAGCACCTTCCTTCAAAAATTCTGGATTACTAACATAATCAAACGGAACTTGCGTTTTGGATTTTATAATATCATTTACCTTCTCATAGGTGCCTATTGGCACGGTGCTTTTTGTTGCGATGATTCGATATTCACGGATGTTTTCACCGATTTCGGCCGCGACAGAAAGAACCGCTGATATGTCGGCTGAACCGTCTGGTGTCGGCGGTGTGCCGACCGCAATAAAAATAATGAGTGAATTATCGATTCCCTTTTTCAGGTCAGTTGTAAAATGAAGTCGGCCGAGCTTTTCATTGTGTTTGACTATTTCAGTCAAGCCCGGCTCATAGATGGGTATTACCCCATTTTTCAAATCTGCAATTTTCTCGGCGTCATTATCCACACAAAAACAATCGTTACCGGCTTCAGCCAAACAACCGGCCGTGACCAACCCAACATAGCCAATACCAACAACACAAATTTTCATTGTTTTAACTCCTGCGCTTTTATATCACTTTGCATTTCTATCCACTTTCAACGACCTCTATCATATCAGCGTCTACTTCTACACTCGCAGCCTGGCCCAGCATATCTATCTGTAAAACAAGACGTGCAGCATTCTTTGTTATGACAACTACACCCTGTAAATCGGCTAACGGTCCTGCTGTGACCCGACAGAGTTGGCCTTTCCTGACATATTTATGTGGCGCCAGAGGAACGCCGGCTTTAAGAGCTTGTTCAATTTGAACTAATTCGGAGAGTAATTTCTGCTGGTCCTTGACTATAATTACATTCGCAACACGATTGGTTCGCAGTAATTCGAGCCGCTGGTTTTCGTTGCCGCAAAAGAACACATACCCGCTGAACAACGGCAGAAGCGAGCGTATTTTTCGCCCCCTTTGATGCCTAATCTTCCAACTCATAGGAAGAAAATAGTTGATGTTTTTACGAATCAAATCATTGGCCAGGGCTTTTTCGTTTCTGCTTTTTGTATGAGCGACCCACCATATTCCGGCAAAATCATAAATAGATTGCTCTTCAGGCCAGTTAATTGGGGGATTCTCGCTTGCCTTAAGCAATTTTGCTCTCCTAATTCATTCCATAGAATTTAAGTATAGTCTGGGCGACATATTCTATCTGCTCTGTTGTCAGTTCGGGATAAATTGGCAGCGATAATACTTCATCGCAAAGCCTCTCTGCGACAGGAAAATCTCCTTGTTTATAATCAAGCTTACTGAAACATTCCTGTAGGTGCAGAGGCTTTGGATAAAAAATAGCAGAGCCGATTTCATTGTCGGCGAGGAACTTTTGCAGCTGGTCTCTTTCGGGTGTTGTGATAGTATATTGGTGGTAAATACTGATATTATTCGAGTCAATTTTGGGTGTCTTGACAGGTGAGTCTGCAAGAATCTCATCGTAAAGTGCTGCGTTTTGCCTTCGTTTTTCACTCCATCCGTCGAGGTATTTGAGTTTGACGGTCAGAACTGTACCCTGAATGCCGTCAAGACGGAAATTGCCGCCGATGAGCTTATAGAAGTACTGTGGGTTTTGGCCATGGTTACGAAGGAATTTTATTTTGTCTGCAAGTTCTTCATTGTTACTTATTACAAGACCGCCATCGCCAAAACCACCGAGATTTTTAGTCGGGTAAAATGAAAAGCAACCACAATCACCGAAATTGCCGCATATTATCCCGTCCTGAGTGGCGCCTATTGCCTGGGCGGCATCCTCAACAACGGCGAGCTTATGACGTTCGGCAATTTTAATAATTGGTTTCATTTGCGCTACTTGGCCGAATAAATGCACTGGCATAATTGCTTTTGTTTTTTCAGTTATCTTTTCTTCGATACCAGCCGGGTCAATGTTGTAAGATTCTGCATCAACGTCAACAAAGACAGGTTTGCCGCCCAATCTGGCGATGGCGCCGGCGGTGGCAAAAAACGTATAGGGAGCGGTGATCACTTCGTCGCCCGGCCCGATGCCCTCGGCCATCAGACAAACCAGCAGCGCATCACTGCCCGAGGAAACGCCGATCGCGTGGGCACAACCGCAGTAG
>CAZTKW010000503.1:0-3376 GCA_964614315.1 uncultured Pirellulales bacterium | reverse complement strand
AAGTATTGAAATAATTAAGCAAACAGTGATTTTTAACGTAGATTTGCAGCTGAACACCTTTAACTCCTCCTACAGTAAGCCGGGTGATACAACGCCCGGCTGTTATTAAAGACGTCAATTTATAGTAAGTTACAATCCCAATATACCAGATTTAATCACCAAAAGCAAGAAGATTGCTGAAATTATTGATTATTGCCCCGGGTTGAGCAGCCAGGAATCGACGAACTGGGCCAAATCAAGCAGATTTATAGACCCGCTTTTATTTAGGTCTGTTCCGCCGCACCATGCAGGCTCATCACATGTCTGGTTCAGCCAGCGTAAGGCCAAAGCAGCATAGTCAGCCAAATCCACCTTGCCGCTGACATTGAAGTCGGTTGCATTTATCGGCCCGATATATTTCGTGGCCACTACGACGTCATCAAACCAGACCCTGCTGACATGTCCATTGGGGGCTGATGAGATATATAATGAGAGCCATATCCAGTTGAGCTTCTTGCGCTCTTCGTAAGTAAGCCATAGAAAACCCTCAAACGGGTCTGAGGTTGGATTGGGGTAGAAGCTATCTTTATTCCAATAACCGTTAGGAAATCCTTCGCCGAGGTGGCTGACTATTTGTCCATCCTTCTTCCAGAGTTTCCCATCAATCCATAATGCCTGCTCACCGTTTCGCTCGGTCACAGGGTCGTTCATTTTCATCATAAACTCGACGCATATCCATTTGCCTCGCTCGACTGAAAAGTTGTCGTCGTTTATGAAGTCATTGCCATAGTAATTTTCACCGTCATATGACCTCATTTCCTCCCAGTATGTATAAAAGTCCCAGCGCCAATCGCTGCCAAAAGGGTCGATGGCAGTTGCGAACTTTTCATGACTGTAAGGCCAGGAATTTGGATCTTCGTAGCCGCCCATACGGACGAAATGGCGAATATCATAGCAGTCGGGGTCAAACTTCGTGTAAAAACGAAAATAGAGCTGGTCGTAGCCTGAATAGTCAGGTGCAGGCGAAACACGCCTGTACAACATTGCGCCTGTTCCGTCGCCGCCGGTGTGTGTTATCAGGAGTGAATTTTCGCCCGAACTTCCGACAGGGACATCCGTAACGAGTGACATAATGTCGGTCCTCTCACTGTCTTCCCAGCGTGATACTATAGCGGGTATAGAGCCTTCTTCGAAGTTTTCTGTAAAAATCACATTCGGGTCGTTTTCAATACCGGCATCGCCGAGATATTTTGATGCCAATCCTGAGGTATTAGGTTCTGTGAACTCTGCCGTTGCCGGCGAAGTCAGAATCAAAGCACCTAAGGACATTAAAATCAATATTTTATTGTTCATATCCTGCCTATTTTTAATTTCTGGGTTTTTTTGCAGTTATTGGCCCGATGTATTTTTTCGCCACTACAACATCGTCAATCCAGACCTTGTTAAGATGCCCGGGGTTTTTGTCGGTTGTCATATATACCATCAGCCAGAGGTAATTCAGATTCAATTCTTTCACACTTCGCCAGCGAAAACCCTCAAATCCAGTGCCTTCGGGGTCGGGATTCCAACTATCCCAGTCCCATTTTCCCTTGGGAAATCCTTTTCCGACATGACTGGTGATTTGTCCGTTCTCTTTCCAGAGTCGGCCGTTTATCCATATTGTCTGCTGGCCGTTGCGCTCGGTAACAGGGTCGTTCATTTTCGTCATCAACTCGACGCAAATCCACTCTCCCTTTGTCACAGTCAGGTTCGTATCATTGATAAAGTCATTGCCCCAGAACTTACCCGTCGGACAGGCCTTCATTTCCATCCAGTATGAGTAGAAGTCCCAATGCCATGAAGCGCCACAAGTTTCGGCTCCTGTTGTGAACCATTTGTCGCCGTCGGGTCTGGTTCCTGCTCCACCCTGCGCCCAGGGGGTTGGAGGATTGTGTCCGCCTACATGGAGAAAATGACTGATTGGTTGGCAGTAGGTATCAAACTTTGCATAAAAGCGAAGGTAAAGCTGGTCGTAACCGGGCAAAAGCTGCCTGTATAGATGTGCACTCTCCTTTCCTTCTATGTGTGTGAACAAAATCGAATGCTTGCCGCAACTCCCTGCAGGGACATCCTTAGCAAGTGACAAACGTGATGAATTTTTGGCCTCATCCCAACGTGAGGTTACAGCATTTATAGAACCTTCTTCGAAGTTTTCTGTGAAAATCACGTTTGGGTCCTTCTCAATGCCGGAATCAGAGATATATTTGGAAGCCAGACCGGATGTGTCCGGTTCAGTGAATTCCGCCGGTGCCGGTAAAGTCAACATAATTACAGTTGCTGCTGTTAATATTAGAATTCCTTTGTTCATATCAATTTTCTCCTGTTTTAAGATTACTGTTCAGCAATTTTTTTGAGTCGGTCGCGTGATGCACGGCCAATCCAGGTTGTTCCGAAATGCTCAGCCAACTGTTCGAAACACTCCTTGGCCTCAGCGACCTTACCCTCCTTCAAAAGGCTTTCGGCTTCATCAAAATCAGCAGCGCCCGTGGTGCCTACCTCCGCGGACAGCGCTATTGCTTCGGCTCTTGTCGGTACGTAGACGTCTTTGAGTTTATTGAGTATTGGCGGGTTTTCATCGAGCAGGATACCATAGGCTTTCGTATTACGTTCGCGAAACAGCCGCGCCCGGTAATCGGTAACTGTGCCGCCGTGAGCATCTCCAGCCAGACGGTTTCCTGAAATATCAATATCTGCGGTTACAATGGCGTCCGGCTCTCGACCGCCTTCCGCGAGGATTTCGGCCTTCGGACTGATTATCATACTGCCGCCGCCCCGAAAAGTGGTTACAACATAGATAAAGTTCTCAGCGGCACGGGCCTTGAAGCAGGCCATACTCGCCTCTCGGCCGGCAAGAGAAGCCCCGCCCATAGTCAGATGAAAAACAATATCGGCGCCGGCCAAAGCCAAAGCGCGAGTCGTTTCCGGCATAACTATATCATAGCAGATGCACATTCCGACGGTGCCGATGCCGGGCAGCTCGAATACCGGAAAGCTGTTGCCGGGAGTAGATACTTCAAAAATAGGAGGATGAACCTTGTTGAATCGCCCGATTTCCCTCCCGTCGGTGCCGATGAGAATAGCCGAGTTATATACCTTGTCTCCATCGACGCAGTCATTGCAGCAAATGATATACATTTTATGTTTTGCGGCCACTTCTCCTAGTCGTTTGAGCATAGCTTTCTCAGCGGGCACCAGCAATTCGCTGACGTTACCCAAATGACCGATTTCCCATTCGAAAGTGCCGAGAGTATCCTCCGGCAGGGTAATAATCCGACAGCCCATATCCCCGGCCTTGTCTGCTAATTCAACCACTTTGTCAAGATTAGACTGGACCTTTTGCAGAGCTTCTTCTGCTGTG
>CAZTKW010000502.1:0-3378 GCA_964614315.1 uncultured Pirellulales bacterium | reverse complement strand
TCGGAAAATCTGCAAATATCCCTCCAGCACGGCCGCACTGATATCAGCCAGAACTTACAATCAAGCCAGAAAGTTCTCACCAACCTCAATTCCCAAATAGGTGAATTGCAGGGCACAAACAGGCAGATGCTCCTCCTCGCAACAGAAGTAAAACGACTCCAGAATATTTTAAGCTCGCCAAAGCTTCGAGGCCAGATGGGGGAATGGTCCTTACAGAATCTCCTCTCGCAAATCCTCCCCAAAGACAGCTACCAACTCCAGTACACCTTCAAAGACGGCAAAATTGTTGATGCACTCATAAAAATGACCGACTTCTCTGTCCCCATCGATGCAAAATTCCCGCTGCCCGCATTTGAGGCAATTGTAAAAGCCCAAACTGACGAGGAGAAAGTAAGGCTCCGCAAACAGTTTCTCAAAGACGTAACCATTCACATCGATAAAATCGCCACGAATTACATCAGACCCGCCGAAGGCACGCTCGATTTTGCTTTAATGTATGTCCCAGCCGAAAATGTCTACTATGAAACAATCGTAAAGCTTCAAGGCGATACAAAGGACATCCTCCAGTATTCGCTCGACAAAAAAGTAATACCGGTGAGCCCCAATTTATTGTATGCGTATTTAATGACTGTCGTAATGGGGCTGCACGGCTTACAGATAGAAAAGCAGGCCGCTGAAATCCGCCAGAATTTGAAAGGACTGAACGCCTCTTTCGCTGATTTCGTTGAAAGGTGGGACGTCCTCGGCAGGCACCTTCGCAACGCTCAGGGCCAGTACGAGGAGGGCGGCCGTAAATTAAACAGGTTCGGCCTCCACCTCGACCAGATACAGGGCGAACAGGAAAAACCTCTAAACAGCGAATAAAAGACAACCAAAATGATTTATGAAGACCTCAAAAACAAAAAAGTTTTAGTTACCGGCTCCAGCAGCGGTATCGGCCGGGCTGCAGCAATTATGTTTTCCCAGCAGGGCTGTTTCGTCGGCGTCCATTATTTCAAAACAAAAGCCGGCGGCGAAAAAACCCTCGAAAAGGTCAAAAAAAACAGCGACGGCATCCTGCTGTCTGCTGATATGCGCGACGAAAAACAGGTAACCCAAATGGTCGAACAATTTGCCAAAGCAGCCGACGGCATCGACATCCTCGTCAACAATGCCGGCTCACTTATCGACAGGCAAACCTTCGAAGCCGGCTCCGTTGATTACCACGACGACGTCTATGCCACCAACGTCCGCAGTATCTTTTTAGCCGTCAAAGCCGCATTGCCATATTTGAAAGCAAGTCGCGGCAACATAGTAAATATTGGTTCGGTTGCCGGCCATAACGGCGGGGCCCGAGGCGCCGGAATGTACGCCGGTGCAAAAGCCGCCGTCGCCACCGAAACTATTTCTATGGCAGCCGAATTCGCTCCATACGGCATACGGGTCAACAGCGTCCTGCCAGGCCTTATCGAGACAAGATTCCATGAAAGATTCAGCACACCACAGCGAAGAAAAGAAGTCGCAGAAAAAACACCCCTCGGCAGAAACGGCACCGCAGAAGACGTCGCAAAAGCGATACTATTTCTGGCATCCGAGGAGGCCGGATTCATAACCGGTGAATATATCGCCGTCAATGGCGGCCTCTATATGAGAGCCTGATACAATTAGTTATTTCAAAATTATCTATATTTAGTGGAAAGGACAACAGAATGGACAAGGGTATCTATTGGAGAGACTTCATACAATACATCTAAAGCCTTGTTTGCTCTAATCAGTCCCGGCCACACACGCCGCTACTCACCGTAATGCTTCATAGATCCGCCCCTGTTGCCCTCCATCGCCGAAAAACCTACGAGCTTTTGACCTTAGTAATCACAAAGTTAATTTCGTTCTGCTGGTATTGGTGCCGGTGAGTATACTTTTAAGTTAAAAATCGCTATAATAACAATATGGCAGCGAAAATTTTACTCGTAAATCCGCCGATATATGATTTTGCCGCCTATGACTTCTGGCTGAAGCCCTACGGCATGCTCTCCGTCGCCGGTTTTTTCCGACACAAAGCCGATTTTAAACTCTTCGACTACCTCGACCGCTCCCATCCTTTTATGGCCTCTCAAAAAAACCTCCGGCTGGATCGTTGGGGACGGGGCAGATTCTACTGCGAAAAAGTCCCACACCCTGATTGCCTAAAAAACATACCAAGATACTTTCGACGCTTCGGTCTGCCGCAAAATATATTTACGGATTTCCTGAAAAAAGCCGGACACTTCGATTTCGTTTTCATCCAGACCACAATGACCTACTGGTACCCGGCCGTTCAGGAGGTAATACGGGATATTCGCAGCGCCCTTCCCTATGCTAAAATCGTATTGGGTGGCAGTTACGTAACGCTTTGTCCCCGCCACGCAAAAAATTTAGAAGCCGACTTTTTGGTTAAGGGCTCTGACCTGCACCCCCTCTCCGAATATCTGAACATAAAGCCCGACACCCTCCAGCCGGCTTTCTGGCAGGCTTATGAAAAATTAAATGTCGGCGTTCTAAAGCTCACAGAAGGTTGCCCGTTTAACTGCACCTACTGTTCCGTCCCCAAAGTCTATGGCACATTCAAACCCCGCCCCCTCGACCGCTCACTGGCCGAGCTTGATTTACTCTTGAAACTTAACGCCGCAAATATCGCTTTCTATGATGATGCCCTTCTCTTTAATCCTGAAATGGTTTTGGTCCCCTTTCTAAAAGAACTCCTGAAACGCAATATGAAAATAAACTTCCACACTCCCAACGCCCTGAATGCCCGCTTCATCACCGAAGACCTCGCCCGCCTTTTAGTCCAGACTGGCTTTAAAACTTTTTATCTTGGTTTCGAAAGCGCTTCGGAAAAATGGCAGCAGTGTACCGGACGAAAAGTCTCCTGCGATGAACTTGCAAAAGCTGTTGAACACCTCACCGCTGCAGGAGCCTCCCCTCAGGAAATTACCGCCTATCAAATCATCGGCCATCCAAAAAGCGATATCCAGCAACTCGAAGCAACCATGCGCTTCGCCGCCAGTCTCGGCATTCGAGGAATGCTGGCCGATTTCTCCCCAATCCCCGGCACCGAAGATGGCAAAATTGCAGCCGAATGGGTCGATATCAATGAACCCCTGATGCATAACAAGACCGCCTTTCCCATTATTCTCTTCGGCAATAAAAAGGTTAATGAACTAAAAGAGCTCCAGCGTCATTTGAACAGGCAGCTTTAGTTCAGCTCATTAACAAACCACAAATGGATACGGAATTAAACCGCAATTTTTAACCGTTTGACATCGTACTTTGCAGCCGTTACAATTCTGCGAGAGATTAAAAACTGAAAGGAGATGGTACGATAAATTAGTTCTTTGGCAATTGAGTGATATTTTTCTT
>CAZTKW010000501.1:0-3386 GCA_964614315.1 uncultured Pirellulales bacterium | reverse complement strand
GGAGAACGACGGCATTTGTGCAGCGATTCGCGCGCTTTCTTTAAAAATCCCCAAGATAGAGACTATCGGTTTTCCAAATGACGTCTGGGCAGACATTGTCAACTTAAAGCAGGGTCTTGTCCTTTTGACGGGTATTACCGGCGCAGGCAAATCGACGACGATTGCCTCGTTAATCGACCGAATCAGTGAAAAGCGAGCCTGTAGAATCATAACGCTGGAGGATCCGATAGAGTATATATACAACCAGAAACACTCGTTGATTTCGCAGCGAGAGGTCGGCAGAGATATTTCATCCTTTCAGGAAGGGCTAAAGGCGATGCTGCGCGAAGACCCGGACATAATATTCGTCGGGGAGATGCGCGACACCGAAACGATATCGATGACGCTTATGGCAGCTGAGACCGGGCATCTGGTTTTCTCTACGCTGCATACGCGGGACGTGACCGGTACAGTTACGCGGATACTGGATTATTTTCCGTCCGGCCGACATCAGGAGGTGCAGAACCAGCTTTCGCTGAGCCTGGCTTATATAATCTGTCAAAAGCTCATTCCCAAAAAAGGCAAAAACGGCAGGCTTGTCGCAATGGAAATGCTCAATAATAACTACGCCTGTGCCAATATAATACGAGTCGGCAAAATAGAGCAACTGTATTCACAGCTGCAGACCAAGACGCAGGACAGGGTCGATGAAAAAATGATGACAATGGAAAAACATCTGGCGATGCTGGTGAAAGCTGACAAGGTTGACCTGCTGGAAGCTAAAAAATGGTGCAATAATATCAAAAGCTTCATTGATGCTATGAAGCAGTATTAAGCCTTATTTCTCACAGGCTTTTGGTTTTGACTATGACGGTAAAGTTCAACTGCCCCAACTGCGGTGAGCTGATTGCCTTCGACCGCAAACATTGTGGAAAGCGAGCCCGGTGCACAGCCTGCTGGCAGTTATTTATAATCCCTTTGGAAGATAACGAAACGCCGAAAAAAATCGAGCCGGAAATTGAAAAGGGCGAGCCTATACCAGGCTTTTACAAGGCTGTCTTTATCGACAGCTGGAAAATATTCATAAGATCGGAAAACGTAACCTCACTGGTATTCGTCGCTGCTGTAGTATGTTTCAAATTCTTCCTTTCCAGCATAATAATGTGCTGCGGCTACATAATATTTTATGTTGTTTGGGGCTGGCTGCTGGGATTTTACTTAAATATCATTTATGAAACTGCTTTTGAAATAGATGAGCTGCCCAAGATTTATCTGGGGACATTCGTAACCTTCTTCTGGCACATTATTAAACCGTTTTTTATTTTCTTCCTGACTATGATATTTGTGCAGCTTCCTTTTATCATCGCACTTAGCCTGGTCCAAAGCAAAGGCATAACATACGAGAACATGTGGCAGGCGGAAATCGGGGTACGATTGGTTCTGCAGATTTTATTTGTCCTTGGGCTGTTCTTTTTCCCAATGGCGATATTAACAATAACGATAGGCAGGGACATTATGATGTTAAGACCTGATTATATTCTGGTGCCGGTATTTAAAGCCCTTGGGCCGTACATTGTGGTTGTCACCTTGCTTGTCGCTTTTTGTGCGCTCGAAATGCAAACACACCAGTTTTATTATTCCAGTCGAATATCTACAGGATTGAGTATAGCGAGGCTGGGTGTGAATCTTGCTGTTCAGGTGCTTGCGATAATCGCGATGCGCTCAATAGGCCTGTTCTACAGACATTATAACTGCCATTTGCTCTGGTAAGTACAGGCAACGGTGCGAACACCACAGAGCTCAAGATGCGATATTTCTTCAAAACCTCGATTCATTTCGGCAAAACCATCTTGAGATGAGATTTCTGGTTTTCCTGTTGCTGCTGGCCCGGTTCATTCCGCCCGGCCAGTGCTGCCTGTAATCCCTGTCGGGCTCTGCGGTCATTGGGAATAAGCCTCAAAACCTCTCGGTAGTGTGATATCGCTTCATCGAATCTGTTCTGCATCGTCAAGACTGCTGCAAGGTTGAGGTGTGCATTATCATAATCGGGTTTGAGGCGGAGCGCCTGGCGGAAGTTTGCAGTCGCTTCTTCGGGGTCTCCGTTATTACTGAGGATAGCGGCCCCTAAGTTGTTATATGTAGTGGCCTCTTTGGGGTCACTTTTCAACGACAGGCGGTAGTACTTGATTGCCTCCGGGTAGCGGCGCTTCAGTGCAAGCGCCATCCCGAGATTAGTAAGTGCCGAGGGCTCGCCTGGACGTAGTCGCAGGGCCTCTTGCTGGTGCTGGATAGCCTTATCCAATTGGCCCTGCTGGAGCAGGGCCATACCGAGGTTAATATGTATGACGTGGTTTTTGTTGGTAACGGCAAGTGTGTGTTCATAGAGGGTGATGTTATTACGCCAATAGGCAACCTGCCGGTTTGTGCATAGCATCAGGGCCGAGAGGGTCACCGCCGCTGTTGCGCTCAGCACGAGTTTACGGGAACGCCAATGCTCTGCCAGGGCATTGACACCCCAAGTGACAGCAATAAACAAACCTGTCAGGGGGACATAAGTGTATCTATCGGCCATCGCCTGTTCGCCGACCTGAACCAATCCAATTACCGGCACGAGGGTTCCGATGTACCACAACCAGCCGACCAGTAAATACGGCCGAGACCGCAACCACCATATTACCAACAGTAATATGCCCGCCAAAATCAGCCCAGCCTGGGCCACCTGCCATATTGGAATTGTCTTGGGGAGGGGATAATAAATCGCCAGTCCGGTTGGCCAAAACGTCTTATTGATGTAATTGACGTAGGAAACCATCGTGTTAGTCAGGCGTATTCCAAGACCCACTCTCTCGAAAGTTCGAACGGCGCCTCCAGTTTGCTGCGCCAGATAAGTCAGTACACATGAAATCGCCGTCAAGACAAAAAGTGGTATTTTTTCCCAGAGCAATTTAGCTATTTTTTTTGGGCCACTGCCGATAGAGGCATCTCCTTCAGTCGGCTCGTTTAAATGCAAACGATGCAGCGGCCAGTAATCCAAAATAAGTAAAACGAAGGGCAGAGTAACCAGCATCGCCTTGGACATCAGGCCGAGGATAAAAAAAGCCGCAACTGCAATGTACCTTGCAAAAGAGGGGCGCCGGACATAGCTTACATAGGCCCACATAGTCAGGAACCAAAAAAATGTGCTCAGCACGTCTTTTCGTCCTGAAATCCAGGCAACGGATTCGACGTGCAAAGGGTGGAGTGCAAATAATGCGGCCACAAAACCGCTGCGCCAAAGAGCACCGGTTAGCCGCTTTAGAACCATAAACAGAAGCAGTGTATTGGCAAGATGAAGAAGCAGATTGGTGATATGAAAGACCTGCGGTTTTGATTCGAACAACTCGCAGTCAAGCATCAATGACAACCAT
>CAZTKW010000500.1:0-3391 GCA_964614315.1 uncultured Pirellulales bacterium | reverse complement strand
TCGCCGTCAGTTGCTACAAAGCTCATAATGTGTATGCCAGCTTGGTCATATCCTGGGGTCCATTCAAAGGTGTAATTTTCAAATGTGGAACCGGCCGAAAGATTGTCGCCATAGCATGTTATATCATTTCCATCGGGGTCACTGACACTGACGACAAATGTTATCAGGGAGCCTTCATCGCCTGTTATATCATTGATAGGCTCAATTTCAGGGGCTCTGTTTACATTGTTTACCGTTATGGTTATTGTTTCGGAATCTATGAACTCACCGTATGTTGCCTCGAATGTAACTTCGTAGATGCCTGCGTCATCGTATGTAGGTGTCCAGTTGAAAGTCCAACAAAAGCCATTGAAAAAAAAATTCGGATCACTAGGCAAATTGTGGTAATTCACATCAACCACGATATTGGGGTCTATGGTATTCACATCAAAAGTCAAATTCGAACCCTCGTCAATTTCTTTATTGCCACCGGTGGAAAATACCAGAGAGCCGGCTTCGTTGAAAAGAACTAAAACTTCATCTGCAGTTAAAGCCCGACTGTAAACGCGAGCTTCGTCGATAAGACCATTAAAGGCTTCATTACGGAAGGATGTATTTCCGGTATTTCCGATATCAGCGAAAGTGCTTAAGGCAGTTAAGCCGGTATATGTGCCACTTGCTCTTGCAACTCCATCAACGTATACTACATAATTTGTTCCGTTCCAGGTTAGAGTGAGGTGATACCAGAGTTGGGCAGTAAGAGTTTGAATGTTTGTTCTTGTCGTGTGAGAGTCGCCAAGGCCTAAGCAGAGGACTCCTCCGTCAAGGTATAACTGTATTCTGTTGCTCCAAGAGCCGATGGTATGGCCAAAAAGGTATCGGACACCTGAGGAATCTGCTCCTTTAGCCCAAAGAGCAATTGTTCCCTGGGCAACGTTGAAGCCGGTCGTGCCAATTTCGACTGCATCATCTATACCATCAAAAGCTACTTCACCCTGGTTGGTCCATTGAGTCCCATTAATCAAAGTTCCTGTATTGCTATTGCCTGAAGAATCCACAGTACTGGTGCCAACTCCCTCATCAAATTTCCAATAACCGACTAAGCTTTCATTGTATTGGTAGTCTATCGGAATCTGGGACATTGGATTTCCAGCTATGTCCTGTACGCTGCTAATTGTCAAAGTATAAATGATTCCTTCTGTATGGGCAGATGTTGTTAGAGTAACCGTATCATTATCAAGCGAAGCTGCTGTTATAGATATTCCGTTGTTGATGTTGTAATTATTTACCTGCTCCGCCGATGTTGTATCTAATGATTCACTGAAAGTAATTTCAACCGAGGTCTCAGTTGCACTGACTGAGACAATAGACGGGGCAGTAGCATCCGAGAGGGTTGTGGCCTGAACAGAATTACTTTTTGCTGACTCCAGTCCCTGTCCATTTACAGATGAGACCTCATAGGAGTATGTTGTGCCGGTATTAAGACCTGTATTTGAGTACGACGTGGAAACTGAGGTGTCAATTTGGCTGCCGTTCCTGTATATCTTATAGTAATTTATTCCGGATTCAGGGTCACTGGAAGCGTTCCAAGACACGTCTATCTGAGATTCGCTTACAGCCTGTGCAGTCAGGTTTTGTGGTATACTGGGGACAGTAGTGTCAACAGAGCCCGCCATATATTCATAGCAACCCGCATCAGGCTGCGCATCCCTGAAGTTGTTCAAAATATCAGTTGGTGGAAAATTGGCTGGGTCACCAAAATCAATTGCCCGGCTACCTGCTTTTAACGTGTAATTGTGGTTGGCAGCGTCTGTAAATAGATTTGGATAGTCTGCCTCACAAGCAGAAAGATTAGGATATAGATAACTATGTGGTTCTGTTTCTGGAGGCCACCACATCTCTTGTTGACCACCATTATTTATTATAATATTATAATCATGATACAGGCAGTTGGCCAAAATTGCATTATAACTATTAGTAGTAAATATATTGTTATATACACTAAAGTTAGTGCAAAGAAATTTAACTTCTGAAAAGCCTCCCTCGGTTTCGCAGCCAATTACAATATTATTTCTAAAAATAAGGCCATCGGTATTGTAAATTCCAACTTCCCTGCTGTGGATATTATAAAATAAATTATTTTCCCATAGCATATTACTATGAGCAAGATCGTTAGAGTAACCTTGTGAAGATAAATTATAAAATATATTACCTCTAACAATTAAGTTGGTTATACTACCAGTTGAAAAGCCGTCTGGGTGGCCTGGCAAGTGAGACCATCTGGGGGGAGTTAAATCATCACGCCATACAAGATGTGTATCATGTATCTTATTGCTTTCAATAAGTACATTTGTTCCTGCACCTATTGTAATTTGGTCGCTTCCTGTGTCAGAAATATCACAACCTGAAATTACCAAATTATTTGTAGTATGAGTCATTATTCCTTCATGACCGCCCTTAATAGTGCAATTTCTAATCTCAATGTCAACACATTGCCCATCAGCTATTAAAATCCCAAAAGATGTATCTCCACCTTCTAACCAACCAGCAATTTCCATTTCACAATTATAAAATCTTGTGCCAAGACAATTACGAATAATTACAGGCTTTATGAATTTTACGCCATCATATATTATGGGTGCGAATGATTTGTAGCCTGAAGAACCAAGACGAATATCACCTGTAAAAACAGGCTTATGTCCCTCATCAGCTTCAATATAAAGGTAGCCAGTAAATTCGGGTTGTTCTTCAACGTATGCCATTGTGCTTCCTGTATAAACAGGAAAGTTACTACCTATGCTCACACCAGGACTATATGTTCCCGAAAGAAATTTTACATGATCTCCAAAAGTTATATTGCCAGTGATAAATTCATTGACAACTTTTGTACCTGTTTCCCAAGGTTTATCAGTGGTTCCGGGATAGGAATCACTTGAATCGACATCATCCGGGGTGCCAGCTATACCATCTGCGCCTTTAGTATCAGCAACATAATACGTTGCCGCACTTGCTGGATTAGAAGCAAGTGCAAAAAACAATATGAAGATAACCAGTGAACTTAACGTATTTAATTTCAGCCGAAGCATATTATTGTTTCCTTGTGTTATATATCGGAGTTCCTTGAGCCGCTTTACCTGGTCGAGTTCCATCTTGCCGTATTGTTTACGCCAGTAATAATAAGTGCCGTCACTTATTCCCAATTGTCTGCACATCTCATCGACGGTCTGGCCTTCTGCTAATTTAGCCTCAGCTTGGCAAAGTAATTTGACTATTTGTTCCGGCCTTCGGTACTTCCTTTTCATAAGATTATCCTTTCCTTAAAAACCAACTCATCTTATCGGATACTCTCTAATTCACAATGGTACAGTTTGAGGGGGTCACGCCAGATGAGCCGGTAATAGCGCAGTTTTTC
>CAZTKW010000499.1:0-3399 GCA_964614315.1 uncultured Pirellulales bacterium | reverse complement strand
ATTGATTTCGGTCCTGCATGTGTTGAGATAATCTGCGGTGGTTCAGGACTTGAAAATCTGGCAGAACTTAACGAATTTCAACGCCATCTGTTAATAAGAGATTTTACAAAACTTCAGAAAAACTTTGATGTAATTATAATTGATACTGCCGCCGGCATTTCCAAATCGGTGGTCGGTTTTTGTGTTGCCGCTGACCATATTTTGGTTGTAATAACGCCGGAGGCTGCAGCAATGACCGATGCCTATGCAATGATTAAGGTGCTGGTAGGAAATAAATTCGGTAGCGGAATCAGCCTTGTTGTGAACATGGCTGATACAACAGCAGAAGGTAAAAAAACTTATCAGCAGATAGCAAATGTTGCAAAGCGCTTTCTGAATATTCACGTTTATGATGCCGGCATACTGCTTAGGGACGAACGATTAATTTCTGCAGTTCGACAGCGAAAACCGGTTGTTTTAGCTTATCCCAAGGCCAGAATTAGCTCATCTCTGGCCGCTCTGGCGGCAAAATTGAGTAACATTTCCGTAGCGGAACCCGGAAATGGCAAATTTTTTAAGAAAGTTATTGACTGGTTCTTCTAAAGTTTTTTGCAAAAAAGGCGATAAGTACATTGTTAGTGTGGCTATTTATTGAATACAACTGGAAAGTCAGGAGTATGTGGAAAGATATTTATAGGACTCACAACTGGCTTCTACAAAATTTATTGAACTTATAAAATTTCACGGAGGGACCTGTGAAAACTAAGCAACAAATCGATATCGAACAAATCTGGGAGCAGTTCCACAAAACCGGTGATGATTATTCCCGTAATCTACTTATGGAACATTACAGACCACTTGTGAAATACACGGCGGAGCGGTTACACAGCAAATTACCTGACAAAGTTGAATTGGACGACCTTATCAGTGCCGGTATTTTCGGGTTGATGGACGCTATCGACGCTTTCGACGCTTCCAGAGGAGTGAAATTTGAGACTTATTGCTCGCCCCGCGTCAGAGGCTCAATTCTTGATGAACTGCGCAGTATGGACTGGGTGCCACGATTAGTCCGTGCCCGGGCCAGTCAATTGTCAAAGGCAATGCAGTCACTGGAGACAAATAACGGCCGAAAACCTACAGAAAAAGAGATCGCTGAAAAACTGAATCTGGGCATGGATGAATTCGACAGACTTCAGCGAGATGCTAATGCGGTCAGCTTGGTGTCGTTGAACACAAAATACAGCGACAGTGACGGTGAAAAAGAAGTTCGTGAAATAGATGTAATCAAAGATGAAAAAAGCCAGGACCCGCTGGTAGAATCTCAAAAGCGAGACCTGAAAAGTCTGCTTACAAAGGGGCTGACCCGGGCTGAACAACTGATTGTTATTTTGTATTATTATGAAGAAATGACAATGAAGGAAATCGGCGCAACGCTGGATTTGTCCGAGTCCCGTGTATCGCAGATGCATTCATCCATTATCCAACGTCTAAAAGCCCAGATGAACAACCGCAAAAAGGAATTTTAGGTCGAATTTGAATAACTCTCGTTGTAATTCGTAAATTAATTGCCCCCTGCCCCACCATATTCTGTATACTTCCTTGCTTTTACCGGCCTTTACCTATATACTAAAAAGGCTTTTTGCAAGGAGAAGAAAAATGAGATTTACAAAAATGCACGGGCTGGGCAATGACTATGTTTATGTTAACTGCCTAAAAAAGAAAATCAAAAAGCCCGCTGAACTGGCGAAAGTCGTCAGCGACCGGCATTTCGGTATCGGTGCCGACGGGTTAATATTGATATGCCCATCAAAAAAAGCTGATGTTCAAATGCGAATGTTTAATGCCGACGGCTCAGAAGCAGAAATGTGCGGCAACGGAATCCGATGTGTTGCCAAATATACCTATGAGCATAAACTGGCTGAAGCCGGTGATGCGTTCTCCGTACCCGGCCAGGAGCCTTTCTGTCCTGCCTCGTTGAAGATAGAAACCGGCAGAGGAATTTTAACGGTTGGTCTTATAATAGACAAAGACGATAAGGTTGAAAAAGTTTGTGTCAATATGGGTCAGCCTGTAGTAGAAGCCAAAGATATACCAGTGGCCCTGCCGGTCAAAAAAGTAATAGAACAGCCAATGCAATTTGAGAACCGTGCATTCGTAATGACGTGTGTATCAATGGGCAATCCGCACGCTGTATTTTTCCGCAATGATGTTTCAATATCTGCACTGAAAAAGTTCGGACCAGTAATAGAAAATCACAGTATTTTTCCAAGCCGGGTAAATGTAAACTTTGTTCGGGTTCTTGGACAAGATGAGTTTGAAATGCGGACTTGGGAACGAGGCAGCGGCATTACTCTGGCCTGCGGTACAGGGGCCTGTGCCTGTTGTGTGGCAGCGGTACTCGGCGGCCGCTGTGAACGAATGTGCACAGCTCATTTACCCGGAGGCGATCTGGATTTGCACTGGTGCGAAGAAGATAACTGTGTTTATATGACCGGTCCGGCAGTTGAAGTCTTTGAAGGCACCTTCAAGGATGTGAAAAAGTAGTCGTAACTGCAACCGACAGTGTTACGACAACATCTTAAAAGTAACAACTCCAATGCTATACTAAGCTGCGTTTATACCTTTGAAGGTACAACGTACGGCTTTCGGTATTTCCGGGTGAGCATACGGTCAGCTTCTTTGTCACCGACAAATTTTCCTTTGGCACCGTCGTAAGTCACATCGCGTCCGAGACGGTAAGAAATATTTGCCAGGTGAGGCAACACAGTGGACAAACATCCGGTCTCTATATTACAGGCAAGGTCATCCTGATTTCCAGAGCGAAGAACCCGTATGAAATTATCAAAGTGGCTGCCTCCAACGTCCCCAGCAAGGTCGGTGGGGTCCACCTTTTCTGCGGTTGCGGAACTTGGGCCGGGTTCGTTTTCCCGCCCAAAATACGTTTTCCATCCACCGCTGACCACCATCCAGCCTTTTGTACCATAGAAGAAATTCCCAATTTGAGTATCCTGCTCGGAGTTGGTGAATAAACCTCGGACTTCGGATTCGAGGATTGTTCCATCGGCATATTTAAAAGCAGTGGTTTGGATGTTAGGGGTCTGCTGGTCGGAGTCGAAAGCAAAATATCCGCCTTTTGAGCCGATTTTTACGGGATGTTCGTTCTTTCCCATGCCCCAGACAGCAACATCGAAGGCATGCGGTGAGGTGTTGCCTATATCACCGGAGCCAAAATCCCAGTTCCAGTGCCAGTTGTAGTGGAAGCGGTTTCGGTTGAAAGGACGTTTGGGAGCAGCGCCGAGCCACATATCATAATGGACATTCTTAAGGTAACTACTGTCGAAAGGAGGTACCTTGCCCTCAACAGGATAGCCAAAAAGCGGATGGCCTTCATGACTCTCGGAAGAGGGGCCGTCGGGGTAT
>CAZTKW010000498.1:0-3404 GCA_964614315.1 uncultured Pirellulales bacterium | reverse complement strand
GCTGGATTATCCGTTTTAGCCTCAGATTTATCCTCAAGCAAAGCACAGTAGTAACAGCGAAAATCTGTTAGTTAGATTTATGTAAATCTTAGGAACTCCTTGTTTATGCAAAATAACAGTTGTAGTCAAAACCGTAGAGGCAATACCAAAAAGGTTCTGATTTTATACATTTTTGTCTTATTTTTCACTTTAGCTTTTAATCCTGGTTTTGTTTATGTTTACGGCCAGGAGCAAAATCCCGAACAGCCAGTTGAATCGAAGGGTTCAGAGGGGGGCGTTTCGATTAACATCGAATCAATCATCCAGCTTGTATTCGGTGAAAACCCGGAAGTCGTCGCAATCCGCTATGCTCTGGAGGCAGCGGAGTTTCAGTATAAGGATTTCGTAAGGAACCTGAGCCAATTTACTCCATTACTTTTCAGGCAGGCCATCGCACGTGACCAGCGTCAATATGAAGAGGGGCAGGTGTATAGCACACGGGTAGGAATGGAAAAGGAGTTCTTTGACGGGTCTTCAATTTTTACCGGTGTCGGGCACCGCGGGAACTTCGGAGACGCTGAGAGCGGCAAGGGGCAGTTTTTGGAGACGGATATAACATTTCCGCTTTTCGGTTCGAATACGACTTTAAGGCGCATCACCAATCGCAGCCGGGAGGAAAACGAACTGTTAAACGCCCGGCTTGAATACGTAGATACAATCAGAGACAACATCAGGATGGCCCAGTTTAATTACATCGATGTTCTGACCCACCTCGAACGTATGGCAATGAGGAAAGAGTGCATTGAGGATTACCAGGGATTTCTTACAATACCTCGCGCCCAGTCCAGTCCGGTGGAACGTCAGCAGATAGAAACCGCCATTCAGTCGGAGCAGGCGGATTTGATTGTATTCGATGAGGTTCTTAACAACATCTTAATAAGGCTTCGGTTTTCCATCGGGCAGGAGGAAATCTCCCTTTCCCAGGTTAATTCGTTAGACCTTTATGCTAAAGATTATTATGGGAAGTCATATTTGGGCCGTACGGTAGATGAGCTTCTTGCCGAGGCCAGCCGAAACGACATCAACATCAGGGTTCTGGAAAACGCCCGCAAGAGCTCCTATGAAAAGAAGCGTCTTGCAGAGGAGGGCAAGTGGGATGTATTTGTGGATTTGAACGCCCAATACGACATTAACGGCGATGGAAGCCTCCGAGACGATAACGGATATCTGATGGGTCTGGGCTTTCGCATCAAAAAGATTGACCCTGTGCTGCTTGGTTATTCCCTTAGCCGGGCGGTGGCAGAGATAAACAAGTACAATGCGTTGATAAGAGCCCAGCAGCTGGAAATCAAAAACCAGATTGACCGCGAGTGGTTTATGGCGAGAAATCGCCGCCAGCAATTCGAGGAGCTTTTTGCAAGTATTGAATCCCAGCGCAGAGTATATCTGCAGAAGCGCAAAGACTACGCCGAGGGAAACGAGACCATCGATAATCTAATCGATTCGAGAAAACTGATTATGCTTACTGAGATGACGCTGACCCACAGTCTGGAAGGACTTTATTCAAGTATTGTCCGGCTGGACCACGCTTGCGGAGTTTATTTCACCAAGCTCGGGATTAACCTGGAAGGGCTTTATGAGGAAGTAAGGATACCGGGAACAAAATTTTCGATACCCTTCGAATAGAAAAAAGTGAAGTTTGAGTCAGGTATATCTTAAGAGAAATTTTTGTTTATGCGAAATAATAATTGTAAACACCATCTGAATACTTTTTTCCCAAATGGCCCTGCTTTATATGGTTGTGTTTTATTCTTAATCGCAGCGGTGAATTTTGGTTCAGTTTTTGTGCGGGCTCAGGAGCAAAATCGCGAGGGGCAAATCGGGGAGGAAAATCCGCAGGACGAAAGCACCATTACCATCGACTCACTCATGAAGCTTGTGTTCGATGAAAACCCGGAAGTGGTTTCAGCCCGTTATGCGCTTGAAGTGGCGGAGTTTCAATTTAAGGATTTTGTAAGAAACCTGAGCCAGTTTACTCCATTTCTTTCGCAATCTTACATCACACGAAGCCAGCGCCGGTATGAGGAGAATCAGGTCTACAGCACGCGGGTCGGAATGGAAAAGGAGTTCTTTGACGGCTCTTCGGTCTCTACGGGCTTCGGTCACCACGGCAACTTCGGAGACCCCGAGAGTGGAACGGGACAGTTTCTGGATACGGATATAACATTTCCGCTTTTTGGCTCCAATACGACTCTAAGGCGCATCACCAGCCTAAGCCGGGAAGAGAATGAACTTTTTAACGCACGCCTTGAATACGTAGATGAAATCAGGGACAATATCCGTGAGGCCCATTATCATTATTTCGACCTGCTGACAACCAGGGAAAACAGGGCCAGGAGAATCGAATGCATCGAGGATTACAAAGGCTTTCTCGCTTTACCGCGTGTTCAGTCCAATCCGGTGGAACGTCAGCATATAGAAACCGTCATCCAGTCGGAGGAGGCGGACATCATCAGATTCGAAGAGACTCTTAATCACATATTAATATATCTGCGGTTTTCCATCGGACGCAAAGAGCTGTCAATGTCACAGGTCAATTCCTTCGACCTGTATGCGGAAGATTATTATGGTAAATCGTATTTGAGCCGTACGGTAGAGCAGCTTCTGGCCGAGGCCGACAGAAACGACATTAATATCAAGGTCCTGGAAAATGCGAGAGAAAGTTCTATGGAAAAGAAACGTCTGGCGGAGGAGGGTAAATGGGACGTTTTTACTGATTTGAACGGGCAGTACGATATTAACGGCGATGGAAGCCTGCGAGACGATAACGGCTACCTTATAGGTGCAGGCCTTCGGGTGACTAAGATTGACCCTGTTCTGCTGGGGTATTCCCTTGGACGGGCGGTAGCAGAGATAAAGGAGTATGACGCCTTAATTAGGGAGCAGCATTTACAGACCAAAAACCAGATTGACCGAGAGTGGTTTATAGCGAGAAATCGCCGCAAACAATATGAGGGGCTTTTAGAAAGCGTCCAGTCCCAGCGTGAAGTTTATCTTCAGAAGCGAAAAGACTACGCTGAAGGAAAAGAAAGCATTGACAACCTGATAGATTATCGAAAACAGCTTACGAATACTCAGATAAACCTTGTCCAGAGTCTGCACGGATTTTATTGGAGTATTGTTCGACTGGACCACGCCTGCGGTGTATATTACACGAAACTGGGGATTAACCTGGAAGAGATTTATGAGGGAGAATCGATACCCCGTACGGCGTTTTCGCTGCCGTTCAAATGATAAAAAATGAAGTTTGGTGTTGCAATATTATTTTTTTTTGCTAAATTTATAGGTCGTTCCGGCCGGTATCAAACGATTACGGGCAGGTAGCTCAGTTGGTAGAGCAACGGACTGAAAATCCGTGTGTCGGC
>CAZTKW010000497.1:0-3412 GCA_964614315.1 uncultured Pirellulales bacterium | reverse complement strand
CAACTGTTCGCAAAGCCCGCTGGAGTTTATTAGCTATTTGCTTATTTCCTTCTCCATTGAGAATTAGCTTTAAAACCTTCTTCTCAGTCTTAGTTAGAATCTGGCCGGGAGGTGAATCAACAAAATCGTCTTGTCTCAGAATGGTTTTTACTTTGTGCAAAAAGCTTTCCCTGTCTAAGGGTTTTTCAATAAAATCTACTGCCCCCAACTTAAGTGCTTTGACAGACATTGGAATATCGCCAAAGCCGGTAATTACCATAACCGATACCCATGGTGCTACACGTTTGACATTGCGTAATAAAGTCAAACCATCCATACCCGGCATTTTCACATCAGTAATAAGCAGATTGCAATCCTGTTTTGGAAGTTGCTTAAGGCAATCAACTGCATCGGCAAAACAGCTAACCTTATAACCTAATCCTTCAAGATCCTCGGAAACAAGTTTGCGTATTTCAGCATCATCATCGACAAAAAATACTTCATATTGTTTTGTTCTGCTTTTCATTGTCCTTTTATGGCTTCAGAGTATTACTAATCGGCAGGGTAACAAAGAATGTACTCCCCTCGCCAACCTGGCTTTCTACCCTAATTTCTCCGCTACAGCTTATAAGAATTTGCTGTACGATACCCAGCCCAAGCCCCATTCCCTTACCATCTGACTTTGTACTGAAAAACGGCTCGAAGATCTTGCCAAGGTTCTCAGGTGCAATGCCACAGCAGTCATCTGAAAACTGCAATTCAATATTACAATCAACAGATTTCCCAACAATGTCCAATTTATGCTGTTTCATGCCATCAGTTGCTTCAATGGCATTTTGAATAATAATAAGGAATATTTGTTCCAAAGCTGTTTCATTAATCTCAACTTCAGGTAGCTCCTCCAGGTTTCGCGCAGATATATTCATGTTTGCTTGTTTTGCTCTTTCGGACAACATGGAAATAATTCTATTTCCAATATTTCTTACATTAACTTTACCCCCGGCCTCTAGTGTGGGGTCTTTGGAATATTGACGCAATTTATTGATTATCGAGACGGTTTTCTTAACTTCAGCAAGGCCCTTTTTAACATTCTTTAAAGCAGAATGGTAACAAGATTTCTCTTCAATCTGCTCTATTGCCCTTCCAAGATATATATTTATCCTCGTCAACGGCTGATTGATCTGATGAGCCACTACAGCACCCATTGAAGCAATATAAGCATGTTTTTGTACTTGAAAAATTTTTTCTTTGTAATTTTCCAATTCGGCCAAAACTTTTTTATGCTCCGTAACGTCTGCGAAGAAACCTACGTTGCACTCTCTTCCATTTATTGTAACCTTAGCGGTGTTGATGTCCGCATATATTATCCTTCCATCTTTTCGTAAACATGGAACACTTGGCGATAATGTTTTTTCCCCTCGTGCCTGTGCCTCGAATTCAGAAAGCACGTATTCCAAATCCTCCTCAGGATGAATGTCATACACATACATTTCTTCCATTTCTTTTTTGGTATAACCTAACATTCTACATATGGCTGGATTGGCGTACTTGAATTGCTTTGTTTCAATATCTGCGAGAAGTATTCCATCAGCAGTACCTTGAAATAGGATTTTGTACCTTTCTTCAGATTCTCTCAGTGCCTTCTCATACTTTTTGTGCTCAGTAATATCCCTAACAAAGGAAAAGAAAAATTTATCCTGTTCAAAATCGCAAAATTGTGAGCTGACCTCTACATCAGTTATTCTCCCATCTTTGTGTCGATACCTGGTTTCAAAACGATCGTACCCTTTCTCCATAGCCTCACGTATATGTTCTGAGATTTGTTCCGGTGTCTCATTTGCTTCAATGTCGCTAACTTGTTTCCCTATTAGTTCTTCTTTGGAATAACCAATAATGTCACAATACTTGAGGTTAACCTCAAGTATTTTTCCAGTAATATCAACAATGCAAAATCCGTCTATTGAGGCTTGGAGAATTTTCTGGGCACGACAATCAATCTTACAAGCTTCTTGCTTTCTTGCCTTTTTCCCTTCTTTATCCAGCATTTGCTGACCTTATAGCTATTTATTGCCACACAGCATAAACAGTTGCAATTTGAGGTTTCTGCACATTATAAAGTGCGTAGATCAAATAATCAAATGCATATTGAGCTACCGAAACTTTGTTATTCGCCTGCCAGCTTTTTGTAAGAATACAGATCTTATCTATAGCCACTTACCAATCGGCAACTGCTCTATAGTGTGGCGTAAGACAGGGTCAACATTTGTATATATCTTATTCGTCAAATTCGGTGAAGGGTGTTCCAGAAGCCTCTGAGTCACTGCGGTCGACACACCATTTTGGGCAAGAACCGAGCCGAAGGTCTTACGAAGATCATGGAACTTTAAGTCAAACAATCCCGCCCTCCTACAAATTTTCTTCCACCTCCCCTTGTACATAAAGCTTCAGACCATTAAGGTCAAGACTGGAGTATTGATTTATATCAAGTTGACGCCGGAATGTCCTAGCCGTTCAAGCGTGTTATGATATGGAGCTACCACTTCTTCCTCAAGGTTATCCACCACACTGGGGTCTATCGATGCAAGTCGTTCCAAAAGGCATTGGCGTTCACGTCTGTCGACAATCCTAGAATCCGCACTCATAGCAGCGACATGAAAACTTGCTCCTGCTTCGATTAGATTCTGGATTCCCCGGAAAGGCAGTTCAAAATTATCAGCTATTGCTCCAGTTTTTTGAGTAAAGGCCTCAAGTGTACCAGCCTTTAGAGAAACCCGCGTGTGCACTTTTTTGAAGCGAGCAATTTGTCTGGCATAATCGGGTTCAGCACCTATGAGAATGCCGTTAGTCTCAAGAATAAACAAATGAAATGGTGAATTCTCTACCCTTTCTAACAAGCCCAGAAGATGTGCCTTTCCCAATGTTGGTTCAGCTCCAGAGAGACGCAGTTGAAAAACTCGAGCTTTACGGGCAACACGACTCAGCTGGCTGAAAACCTCTGATGGAGAATAGAAGCGTCCGTATTTCTCAGGAAAATCACGACACCAGTGCACCCAGCAGAATATGCATCGCAAACAGCACCCGCAGGTGTAGCCAGTTGCAATTCCACCATACATACGGGTACAAACGAATTTCGTGTATTTGCGACGGTCGCCACGACAGACAATTTCCTCGGTTTGTTTGGCAAGTTCCAAAGAGTCAAAGGGAATAAATCCCGGCTCCAAATATCGCTGGTAGGTATCGCAAGGAACGCTCATCGTGATTTTTCCTTTCGGCTGTACATGTTCTCTCCGAGTACCATAATGCCATTATAACCTCTTGCCGACTCTTTTGGTAGTGAGATGACGGGAGGTTCGTAGCAGAGATAGACCTTAGACACATAATGAACATGTCAACCTCAGTAATTTTGAGTTGTTTGGGAGACTAAATTGTCAAC
>CAZTKW010000496.1:3194-3414 GCA_964614315.1 uncultured Pirellulales bacterium | reverse complement strand
TACTTTATTCTTTTTTTAATCATTTCTCTTTCTTTATCCTTGATTATAAAATATGTAACAATAAATAGTACGAGACTTAATGAAGGAGCAATATACTTAGCATTTGGAAGAAAACCTGTAAATATTAATAAAATAGAGCCAATTATTAAATAACTCATAAGAAAGAAGTTATTTTTGTCCATTTTAAAATTCAATACAACCTTAAAGAAAATAATGATTG
>CAZTKW010000496.1:0-3184 GCA_964614315.1 uncultured Pirellulales bacterium | reverse complement strand
TTCAACATCCAGGCATAGAGTTGAATATGCGGTGTCAGAAAGTATACTACAAATATATTTATTGAATAAAAAATGATCCAAAACAAGCTGTTCCATTTAATTCTTCCAGTTGGTGTTAATGCCATTGACATAGAATAATACCAGGTGTAAAATGCAATCCCTATAAAGTGCCAGGGTAGATAATCTGAAGCCCCTAAGAACTCTACTGAATAAAAAATCTTTATTAAAATATCTCTTAAAGCAATTCCAAAAAATAGTAAAGGAATTAGGTAGAAAGTGGTTAAACGTAACGCATCGTTATGAATACCATTTACTTCAGAATTAGATTCTGTTTCGCAAAAACGCGGATACAAATACGTGTTGAAAGTAGGCAAGAGAAAACCTGTAACCAATCCAGCCCATGCAACAATAGGACTATAAAGCCCAATTTGAGATATCCCCAATTGGTTTACTATTATCGATCTGCAAATAAATTCAGAGACTATTGCGTAAGTGCCCACTAATATTCCAAAACCGGAAAAAGTTATCATTTCTTTTGTGAAGGAAGTATAAATTGGGGCTTTTAATACTGTTGAAAATTTTATCTTATATTGCAATAAATAATATTTTCTTGCAAAATGATAATTAAACCCCAGAGTAACTAAAAAAGACAAAGGAACATAAATAACTGCTCCTTTAAGATCATATAACAATATAAGCGGTATAAAAATAATTCCATTAAAAATAACAGTCCAGATCCTGCTCCTAGATATTGATTTTACATCTTTAAATCCTCTTAAAACAGCATAAAAAATAGAGTTAATGATTAAAATAACAAGTGTGAATACTCCTATATAATAAAATTTCAGATATTTAATATCACCAAAAATATATTGTGTTAAACGTTCTGAAAACAAAAAGGCCAACAATATGCTTAATATCATAAAAGAGAATACCAGTATTATATAAGATTTTACTGAAGAGGCTATTAACTCATTCAATTTCTCTTTTTGTCTGCTTTCAGCAATTTGTTTAACAACTGCCTCATTCATGCTTAATGTAGTGAATTGAGATAAACTCTTTGTTAAAAAGTTAAGCTGGTTAAAAATTCCTATACCTGTTGTTCCTAAATATATAGCATTAATTTTTGCCCTGAATATTCCAACCACGAATTGTGCAAATCTTGAAAAGATTAAAAAAGAAGTATTCCTAAATAATTTTTTTAATTCCACCTAACTTAATATTTAGAATTAATTACTGAAGATCTGCTTCTCCATATAGGGATTACGGATGTATTAGATAACTCGATGTTTATGTCCTTATTCCTCAAGCATTCCGGACAAACATTTTTGGTAAGTCCATACAATTCAAATAGGTAATGTGTCTTAAAATTTGTACCACATAATTCACAACAGCGTATATTTGGTTCAATAATTTCGGGTGATATTTGATATTTTGAGTTGAATTTATTCTTTTTATATCTGGCATAATAATATGAATTACTATCATTTTGGCACTCCCTGCATATCGGAATATCGTAACACTCTAATGAACTCATGTCAACATTTTTTCTCCCACACAAAAAGCAATACATTAAATCCGCTGATTTTAGGCCAATAACAATAGATTGTGCCCCTAAAATATTCAACCTGCTGTTTTCAAGAAGATGACTTAATATATAACCTGGACTGTTTTGTTTTATATATTTACTAGTATTGCCACCAAGTTCTGTAAAAGTATAAAGCATATCAGCATTAGAAAACCGACTAATATAAAAACCTTCCCTCTCCACGTATTGTTTTAAAGTTTTTGCTGTATATTCATATTGAAAGAAAGGTTTCTTCCTTATTTTTTTTCCAATACAACGTTTAAGTATGTTTTTGAATTTTGTCCGAAATCTAAAAAATCTTTTTGTCCACGAAGGTGAAGGAACTGAAATAATTGCAATCCCTCCTGGCCGAAGAACTCTAAGTGCTTCCCTTATAGGAGCATGAGGTCCTTCGTAAAAATGTTCTACAACACCTAGTGATATATAGCCGCTAAGTGAATCGTTTTTGTAAGGGAGGTTTGTAACATCTCCTTTAATAAATTTTAAATCTTTAAACTCAGAATTTTTTCCCCATTTATTTAAGTAGTCAATTATATCCTTTTCAAAATCAACCCCTTCTATATCAATGCCAAGCTGAGAAAGATAGAAAACATATCGTCCTAACCCACATCCGGCTTCCAAAACTTCGCCATATCTAGGTACATATTTAAGAATCCAATTTCTGAGCCCAAAGTAATCCCACATTTGGATTTCCTTTATTGGGTAACTATTTTCCCAATACTTACTCCATTCAGTCTTGTCTTGACCAACATTATTACTCATTTTCTCTTAATTAATAGAGTTCTTTAATATATTTTGTAGATACACCTCTTACCATTATTCTCATATTCACATTCTCAGGAATAGCGCTATTAGATATTATAATAGTGCGACTTAGATTTTTTAGTCAAGGATAAAGAGTGCTGTTTCTCGCAATATAAACATCATTTTAAATAATAATTAGGTGCTGTCGTTCTGTAATCATTCCTGTTTTTATCACTTTAACTAAATACTATTTAACCACATTAGGGCACGTTTTGATACTATAATAATTAACAAAAGATCCAGCTATGTCAAAATAATTCATTTGTTTAATCTTTTTAGTTCTCTTGGCTAAGGGCATTATTAAGAAAATAGAAATTCATTTAACGGATTTAATTAATTTAGCAGGAATTCCCCCCACCATATTGTAGGATTTTACATCCTTCGCGACTAGAGAACCCGCTGCAATAAAAGAATGATTGCCAATTCGAGTATTCATCAGTATTGTGCTATTTGCACCAATGTAGCTATCATGCTCTATTGAAATTTTACCAGTAGTAGCTGGATAATAATTACTTAATCCAGTTTTGTTCATATCAATATGTGTAATAAAAGTACATTGCATAGAAACAACTACATTATGCCCTATTTTCACTGTATCTCTTAAATCAAAAAGGCAGTTTTTACCTATATGACAATTATTTCCAATTATGAGATTTGAATAGTCTTTACAATTATGAAATATTAAACCTGTCTCAATATCACAATCCTTACCAATGCTGGCACCATTCTTTTTTAGAATAAGTTGTAAAGATATTTTGTCCACTCTTTGAATAAACTGGTTGGCAACATCAA
>CAZTKW010000495.1:0-3415 GCA_964614315.1 uncultured Pirellulales bacterium | reverse complement strand
CGCAAATACTGCGAGATTGCCTCTCCAGTAAAACGAAATGCTTTTCCTGACAAATTTTAACAGCGTCATTACCTGCTTTTCCTCTCGGTAAGTATTCCATTGTCAAGTTCCAGCACCTCACTCATTCGGTTCGCAAGTTCGCCTGAATGAGTTACAAGAATCAAGGTGACTTTTTCACTTTGATTTAAATCGACAAGTAACTCTGCTATTTTTTCTGATGACTCTGTATCCAATGAGCCGGTCGGTTCATCAGCAAGCAGGAGTTCGGGTTTATTTATTAATGCCCTGACAACTGCGACGCGCTGTCTTTGTCCGCCGGAAAGCTCTCCGGGTCTATGGTATGACCAGTCTTTAAGCCCGACACGTTCGAGTAAACTATCCGCTCTTTTCTCAAATGCTTTTCTGGAATTCGTTTTACTGCCCGCGAGCGTGGGTATCAATACGTTTTCAAGTACGGTGCATTGCGGAAGAAGATGGTGAAGCTGGAAAATAAATCCTATTTTCTCGTTGCGAATTTTCGCAAGTTGCCTCTCATTAAGCCGTCCAATATCAGCATCATCAAGCAAAACACGACCGGAACTGGGTTTGTCAAGTGCGCCAATAATATTGAGCAGGGTACTCTTTCCGCTGCCGGACGGTCCAACTATAGCTACTGACCGGCCGGTTGAAACCTTGAGCGTTATATCTTTCAAAACACAAACCTTTTGGCCTTCTAATGGAGATGGATAATTTTTTTGGACGCGGATTAGTTCAAGCATAATTTTTTTCACCAAAGTTTTTTACGGCTTCTATAAATATACGTGCTGTTTCTTCGGCGGTTTTCTCGATACTAAATTTCTCAACTACCGCCATTCTCCCCTCATAGCCCAATTTCTCAGCATAATCAGCATCCAGAAGTAGTTTCTCTATCGTTTCAGCCAGTTTACCAGCTTTATTGGGCTTATACAACAGCCCTCCCCCCGTTTGTCTTAGCAACTCATTAAAGATATCTTTACTTGGTTCGACTACCGGAACACCTGTTGCCAATGCTTCTAATATGTATAATGCGTAAGCACTCTGCCCTTTTTCCGGTACTGAAAGCACTGAAAGCTTTTGCAGAAATTCTATTTTCTCTTTATGACTTAAATTTGACACTATTTCTACATCATTAATTAATCCGCAATTACTTAGCTGCTGCCTGATGTGTTTTATAAAGGCTCTATCTTCACTGCCTTGTTCACCTGCTATACATAATCTTGCATTTTTTAGTTTCTCATTTTTCTTTATTATAGCGAACGCCTCAACTAATATATCAAGCCCTTTATCCGAACACATTTGCGAAAGAAAGCCTATTGTCGGTATCCTGGGCTTGGTTACTGCCGGCGTGTACTCCTCTTGCGCAATACCAGGATAAACAACATGCAATTTATTTGTCTCAAGTTCAAGTCTTTTTCTCATAACATCAGCGTAATAGTTGCTGACCGCGATAAATGTGTCTATATCATGGGCACGCTCGCAGAGTACTTCCCAGGCCTGCTGATCATATGGTGGCACTAATTTATCCAGGAATTTATCTTCATCCTGAAGAAAACAGACTACAGGGACTCCAATTGTTTGCCTTAGGAGTCCGGCCATACCTGCTAATAAAACATTCGACAAACAAATAATATCAGGCTTGTTTTCTTTTGCATTGAGCCAACTAACGAGTCGTTCCAGCTCTTTAACCTGCCGACCCTCTTGGCCCTGGAGCATTGATATTGTCGTTTGGCCTAACACTTGTGCTTTTACCATTTTAGATCTGCGACCTATCCAGCCCAAAAGCTTTGGCCTGTCAAACATGCGGTCTATCCAACCGGGTGTCTTACGAAAGAAAGCCGATTTCTGCTGAAGATATACATTTATTCCGCCAAAAAATATCGGTGCATTGCTAACCTGTTCATCCTTGTCAACCGGCAGAGGCAAATATAAAGGAATCATCAGTACATCATAACCCAGCTTACGTAACGTCCTGACCAATACCGCGTCGCGCAAACAGTTTTCGCAATAGATATCATCACCCGCACCGGGAGTAAACTGGACAATTCTCATAAATTACCCCAACCTATCGCTTGGGACCAAAAGCATATACATAACCATCATTACAGCCAATGACTACTGTCTCATCGACAACAGCGGGCGATGAACTAATAGCCTGACCAGTCTCAAACGACCAAACTTTACTGCCGTCTAAAAGCCTTACCATGTATAGCCTTCCATCTTCACAGCCTACGACAACCTTATCACCACAAATAACCGGTGAGCTGTCCACTTCACCAAGAGTCTGAAACGTCCATATTACTTTACCGCTGTCTGCTTCAAGACAGTGAATATGATTATCTCTCCCGCCGAATACAACCACACCATCAGCAACAGCCGGAGAAGAAAAGTAAGGGGAATCTGATTCTACATATTTCCATAGCATTTGCCCTGACTTTATGTCGGCTTTGATAAATGCATTCTCATAATTACCAACATAAACCCGGCTGTCGGAAATTGCTGCAGAGCCCGCTATGTACGCTCCGGCATCTATACGCCTAATCCCGGTACCATTTTCTGCCGAAACTACGTGTATCATTCCATCGCAGCCACCAAAAACTATATTATTATCCTCAACTGCAGGGGTGCCGTTAACGTAGCTGTCGGTTTCATAAGTCCACACAACCTTGCCGTCTTCTGAATTTAGACAATGCAATTTGTTGTCGTAGCTTCCCACAACAATTAGCGTGTCCCCTCCATCATCGCATCTTATTCGGTTTGCAGAACCTAATATTTTACCCCCGGTCTCATATTTCCACTTAAGCAGCCCCGTCTTTACATCAAGGGCATACAAAAAACTATCCGATGAACCGATAAACACTAAACCTTCAACCACGCAAGCCGTCGCCTCAATAGCGCCATCGGTTTTATATGTCCAAACCTGCTTTCCGTTTTCCATATCAATTGCGTAGACATTTGAATCAGTCGAACCAATGAACACCAAACCTTCATCAATAACAGGTGACGATTTAACTTCATCATTCGTCTCAAACTTCCATAGAACTGTCAGCAAATCAGGTAAAATAGTTTGTGTATATCCCCCTAATCCAGGCTCGCCATGAAACATCGGCCAACTACCCTTGCTCTTCACTACTGATTCTCTTTGTTGGCTTTTGAAGCTTGTCTCTTTCCGTTCAATACTTTTAGGTCGACGTAATAATATTATCCCCACAATCATTACTATGAGAACAATAAAAACTGTAAATAAAAGAATTACCTTGCTTGTGGATTTCATAGCGGCATTCCGGCCATATTTAACTCTCTTGTTCTTAACTGCAGTATTATGTACTACCCTTTTACAAGCATAAGACATTTTGACATAATTACTTAAAATTTCAACATCAAACTGCATCCTTAAAGA
>CAZTKW010000494.1:0-3418 GCA_964614315.1 uncultured Pirellulales bacterium | reverse complement strand
GTAGAAGTTGTAAAGTGGAACTTATCAAAAAGAAAGAGAGTAATCAATTTTTTTTCATTAGTTGAAACGAAATTATTGAACAGATATGATAAAATTATTTGCATCCATAATAGTGTAAGGGAAATTCTATTAAAGAATGGGATAAGCAATGATAAAATTATAGTAATAAATAATGCTGTTGACAGTAAAAAAGCATTGTTTAAAAAAGAAGATAAAAGCTTAGTTATTTTATATACAGGAACTTTTGTAACTGTTCAAAATATTGAATTAATAATTTATGCAGCTAAATTACTATCAAATGAATTTAAATTTGTACTGGTTGGAGCCATGGAAGACGAGTTCAAAAAATATCATGAACTTATTTTAAGTTTTAACCTGGAAAATAAAATAGAGATTTACAGAAGAAAAACTTTAGAAGAATTAGTGAAATATTTTAATAATGCTGATATTGTCATATCACCAAGGGTGTATGGTCATGACACTCCAATGAAATTATTCGATTATATGAATTATGGCAAATGTATTGTTGCTACCAGGAGGCCAATTCATTTAGAGGTTTTAAATGATGGAAACTCCTATCTATTTGAACCAACCCCTCAAGCATTAGCAGATTCTCTGATCTTCTTGAGAAATAATCCAGAAATACGTAGAAATTTTGAAAAACGAGCGAAAATAGATTTTGAAAAGTACTATAGTTTGGATATTATGAAAAAGAAGTACTACAATTTTTTGAATACATACTTATCGTGAATGAAAATTGCATCCAAAACCAAATTATTGATCAAAAGATATTTTAAATATTTTTTAAGTGTTCTGATAATTACATTTATTGTTCTTAAATATGAATGGAAAAATGTTTTTAATGAGTTATTAAATCTGCCTCATTATATAGTCTTTATTCTGATAATGATAACTTGTTCCCAGTTGTTTATCAATGCCTTGATAAAAAGTACCATGCTGAAAATATTTAAATTCCATTTACCCATGTTACAAATATATAAAAGGATGTTTATTGGTACATATTATGGAATTATAATGCCACAGACCATTGGTGGAGATTATTATTATATATACTATTTTGGCAGAAAATTTCATGACTACCCGAGAATATTTAGTGGAATCTTTTTAATCCGTGTAATTGGATTTACTGTATTTATTCTATTAGTATTAATTACTTTAAGTTTTGCCAGCGGAGCTGTTTTTAAAAATTCGGGAATAAATTCACTTAAACTTAAAAATTTAATTTATGTTGTAGTTGGAATAGGGGCAGTTTTTCTATGGTTGCTATATTTTTTCAGGAAGTTTTTCAAAAAAGCGTTCATAAAAATTAAAGAAAAATTTAAATGCATACAGAAAGATATTCTTAATAATTACTCTTCGGTTATCTCTATTTTCGCATTTACTTTATTTTTTTATGTTATCTCAGTTGGAGGAAGAGTTATGCTTGGTAAAATAATTGAAATTGATTTACCTATTAAGGAGTTAATGCTTGTTATAATGATTGTTAATTTTTTAATATTACTTCCAATTTCAGTCGGAGGTATTGGTATCCGTGAAGGAGGTTACATTGCATTAATGGGGATAATGGGTATAAACTCAACTCAGGCTTTATCATTATCAATTCTTGATTTTTCTATTTATTTAATCGCAGTCCTTATAGGAGGAGTATTTTCGATTTCATCTAAAGATGACATTAAATTTAAGGAGAATCAAATCTGAAATGATGATTGTTAAAAATCCTCAAAAAAAAGCAGGTGATCAGATTGCCGATAGTGAAGTATCAAGTTGGAAATGCAGAAATCTTGAAAGAGATATTTTGTTTAAATTAGTGCAAGATTCAAATGAGCCAATTCTTGAAATCGGGCCTGGGTACGGCAGGTTAATGGCTAGGCTCATTTCTTCAGGTATCAAGGATATAACCGGCGTGGAATTATCTGAGAATTTATCGAAAATACAAAAAGAAAGAGGATTCAATTCTATTGTTGGTAATGTGGTTAAGATTCCCTTGTCAGATGATTCATTTAATACTGTTATTCTTGAACAGGTCATTGAGCATGTGGTTGATCAGGAAAGGGCTATGTCTGAAATTTATCGCATTCTTAATTGTTCAGGTAAATTAATTTTGAGCACTCCAAACAAATATATCTATCGAGGTTTTATGTATATAAGTAACTTAATTAACCGGCAATGGTCATTAAAACTGATAAGAAACCCTACTCCTGGCCATGTTGCTGAATGTTCCCTTAAAAGATTGATAGAGCTTCATAAAGACTTTTGCATTGATAAAATAATCCCAATTAATCCATACTTGCCCAAAAATTTATTAAATTTATTTCCACAATTAGCTATAAATTATGTAGTTGTCAGTCATAAGGAGTAATATAGATTTTCATAATGAACTCGAACAACATTTTATGACATAATCTAGTGTTGTAGTAAAAAAATGTGAAGAGTCAACGCTAATGGTAAAAAGTTGAATTAATGACAGATTCTATTTCATTTAAATCCTATTCAGACAAATTGCTAATATTTTTATTTCTTTTTGCTTTATTTATAAGGTTAATGGTCGGGATATATAGTTATAATATCGAAGTATGGAAAAACTTTGCCGATGATAATGCCCGTTTAGAATATGCTAAAGCAATTGTAGATAATGGATTGTTGCCAAAAGGGAATAACTACCTTACACCAGAAGCAATTTTTGCTCCTATTGTTCCATGTGTTCTGGCTTTAAATATATTATTATTTAATGGTAACTGGTTATATATCTTTATTCTAAATAGTATTATAGGAGCAACAACATGTTTGATAATATATTATATAGCACTAAACTTTTTCAACAAAAAAGTTGCCTTTCTAGCTTTAGCATGGGCAGCGGTTTATCCAGATTTTATTCGTTATGTTGGTTCAGCTGGTAATGAACCCTGGATTGTCTTTCTTTTTTCATTAGTAGGATTATTCTTGATTAAAAGCATAAAGTCAATTAATTTAAATTATAATATTTTACTATTTTCTTTTTTCTTTACCTTATTATTTCATACTGATGAGCGTTATATTGCATACTTTTTACCTTTGGTTTTATTGCTTTTCGTTGGTAATCTTAATACTTTTGTAAAAATTAAGAAAGTAGCACTATTTTCTGTTTTTAGTATTATTCTCTCACTACCCTGGTTATACCGCAATTATAAATTTTATGGGGAACCAGTCTTAGTAACAGTAAGAACAGTAAATTTAACTGGAAAGTTCATTGATTATAATGACAAGGTTCAATTCTTTGACCATACACCAAACACAAGGTACTTAACAAAAGCTCAGATAGATTCTGTTCAAAGGGGATTGCTTAACAAGTTTCCAGAAACAGGTACGCTGATTAGTGAAGCTCAAATAGAAGCAATGAAGAAGGGGATTTGCCCTCATC
>CAZTKW010000493.1:0-3426 GCA_964614315.1 uncultured Pirellulales bacterium | reverse complement strand
TACAATACATCTTTTTGGTCAAATTATTCTCACCTTTCACGCTTTTTAGCCCTTTTAAGCACGATTTCTCGTTCAGCTGCAATCCTGCCATGTTTCCAGCTTCACAAGGATTTAATGAGCAAAAGTTTATGCCAAAAACCCTGAGTTTCAGAAATAAATACTTGAAAAATAACAAGCCAGCCTGTTTTAATATACCATATACTGAGCTTAGCAAAGGTATTTATGGATAGAAGGGGCAAATTCAGGAAATTAGCAATAACAGCCGGTATGACCCTTGGTATTTTTTCCGGCCTCCTCGGCTTCGCAGTAGGAGCTAAAAAGGCACAGGGTGGCGGAGCAGCCGGTTTTGGCTTTGTAGTTGGTTTAATGTACTTTGGCATCGTTTTCGGGGTTATTTTACTGATTTACAAGATTTTTGACTGGGCGATATTTGGTCTTTACACAAATGAAGCAAAAGGCAACAGTATAAGTAAAGCCCTTGCTATCAGGCGCACCAGTAGAAGAATTGCACTCGTTTCAGCCATACTTATTGCCTTATTATGTGGATTAACCGTCGGTTTCTTCCCCGCAGGACAATATCGCGAGGCAAAAAGTGACCTGGAATTGCTTGAGACCCAGGATAAAGATTACAAGGGCAAAGCCTATTACGATTATATGCAGCGTGAGAGAATGGAAGATAACTACTGGTTAAACCTCTCCAGGGGCGGTTTAGTGGGACTTTGTATATTTGCCGGTTTTGTAAGTTCGATATTCTGCTTTCTGGCTGTGTGGTTCATATATAAATTCTTTGAGCGCCTCGTACTTAACATTTACAACATCGTAGACGAAGATTAAGAATGTGCGACAGAACTCTAAATAATATTTTTAGCTGTTGTCTTTTTGGTTTTTCCTTATAATCAGATGCGCAATAAACAAGAAATAAGGAAGTCAAATATGGGAAAACACAATTTGTCCGTATTACTGGTCGTTATCATAACAGCTGTCATAATTCTAAGTGGCTGCGTCGAGCGCAGACTCACAATCGATACAGCCCCGCAGGGGGCCCTGGTTGTCTTAAACGATGAGGAAATCGGCGAATCCCCTGTTACTGTGTCCTTTAGCTGGTACGGTGACTATAACGTCAGAGTAAGTAAAGAGGGCTTCGAGACGCTCAAAACACACCGCAAACTCAAGGGGCCGTGGTATGATAAATTTCCGTTTGACTTTTTTGCACAGATACTCAACCCCAAAAAAATCCAGGATTCTTATGAATGGATGTTTGAACTTGTGCCCAGGATCCAGCCAACCAGAGATGAATTAATCGAAAATGCTGAGAATCTAAAAGAGCAGCTTTAGACACAAAGGCTCAGCCGCAAATAGCGACGAGGGATGAAAAAAATTCTTATCACCTGTTCCTAAAATCATTAGGGGTCGCAAGTTAAAGGAGGTTGTCCCGGTACCAGTCAATTGCAAGTCGAAGTCCTTCTCGGAATGGCACATTCGGTTTGAAGCCGATTAACTTTTCGGCCAAGGTGATATCGGCAAGAGAATGCTTTACGTCCCCGGGACGTGGGTCGGCGTATATCGGCTTTACATTTTTGCCGACAAGCTCGTTTATCATCTGGATAATTTCATTGACAGTTACTCGCTGCCCGCAGGCGATATTTATAACTTCTCCTGTGGTTTGTTCGGTTCGTGCGGCGAGTAAATTGGCTTCGACAACGTTGTCGATATAGGTGAAATCACGGCTCTGCTCGCCATCGCCGTAAATGGTGGGTGGTTCATCCTTTAATATTGATGTAACAAAGGCCGGTATTGCTGCGGCATACTGGCTGGTAGGGTCCTGATAGGGTCCAAACACGTTAAAATAGCGCAGCGAAATGGTCTCAAGGCCAAAAGACCGGTAAAACACAGAGCAGTAATACTCACCTGCAAGTTTGGCGGCCGCATAAGGCGAAAGCGGTGCAGTGGGCATTGTTTCAATTTTCGGTAAAGTGGGAGTGTCGCCATAAGCGGAAGAACTGGCTGCATAAACAAAACGCTTTATGCCGGCGTCACGAGCAGCCAGCAGAAGAGTAAAAGTGGCATCAACACAATGTTTGTGTGTGGCGGCGGGGTTGTCAATGCTCTTGGGAACCGAAGGCAAAGCGCCCTGGTGCAAAACGACGTCAATATCCTTCATGGCGGCACGAGCGATATTTTCATCGCCCATATCAGCCTCGATAAATTCGATTTTGTTTATGATGTCTGAGAGATTACTTTTTTTGCCGGTGAGCAGATTATCAATGACCTTCACAAAACAGCCCTGCGAAATCAATTTTCTGCAGATATTCGAACCAATGAATCCGGCTCCGCCGGTAACCAAAAAGTTTTTCATTTAATTTACTTTCTATGAATAAATTTGGCGTAGTGTACAGCAGCTATCGACTATTGTCAACTAAGCAGTGTTGACGAGTTGCAGCTGGCTATATTCCTGAAGTGACCTGAATTGCTCTTGGAAATAGCCACCCTTCATAGCCTTTACGGCAAAGAGTACACAACCGACAACATTGGCATTTACCTGTTTAAATTCATTTATAGACCTGAGAGCGGCCCCTCTTCTTGTAGCTGCAGCATTGAATACCAAAACTGTTCCATCAACGAATCTGGCCAGCATTTTGGTGGCACTGACCAGTAATATCGGTGGCCCATCAAATATAATATAATCGTAGTTTTCGCGCTGCTGTTTAATCAACGATTCCATCTGCAGCCCTCCGATTAATTCAGTTGGATTAGAAGGCAACTGTCCTGCAACAATTAAAGACAGGCCTTCAATCTCGGTGGGTTTTACAGCTTCAGAGAAAGTGCATCCGCCGGTCAGCAGGCTGGCCAGGCCAAAATCAGTTTGCTCATCCGGCTTTGGAAATATGGTATGTAGAGCCGGTCGCCAAAAGTTAGCCTCTATAAGCAGCACTTTTCTACCTTCAGCAACAAAAGCAGATGAAAGATTAATCGCCACGGAAGTCTTTCCGTCGCCTGCTGCACCACTGCTAATAAGCAAGACCTTTGAGTCTGTCGCCAATTCAGACAGTTTCAAGTTAGTGCGAAATCTCCTGTAGGATTCACTTGTAATAGAATAAGGTGCCTGCCGCACAACTTGGCAAAGGTCAATGTCTTCAATCTGCTCATCTTCATCAGCATCAGGAATAATGCCCAAGAGCGGAATATTCAGATACCTGGTCACATCCCTTGGCGTTCGCACAAGGTCATTCAGCAGTTCGATAAGAAAAGCAAGGCCAATGCCCGAGAAAAACCCCAAAATCGTTCCACCGGGGAAATAAACATACCACAAGGGAGAACTTATTTGCAAGGGTATGGGTGCGTAACCAGCGAACTGCACTTTTGGTGTTTCAGGGTCATCGTGCATTATGGTTCTTTTTTCAATCTGAGCTTTGAGCTGATCTAGCA
>CAZTKW010000492.1:0-3429 GCA_964614315.1 uncultured Pirellulales bacterium | reverse complement strand
CGTCCCCCACCGCCGGCCCGCCGATGGGCCGTCCGCCTTCGGGGCGGTCGGCCCGCGGTGAGGGGGTCGGCGGGCAGGCGGTGGGCGGCATCGCCCACCGCCGGCCCGCCGCCCACCGCCGCCCCGAGCCCGGCCCGGTCCCTTCTCACACCGCCACCGCCGCGTCACTCCTCCGCGTCCGCCTCCAGCTGCGGCGCTTCGCCGCGCATCCGAGCCATCATCGCCGCCGCGAGCGCGCTCACTTCGCCTGGTCCGGCCTCCAGCTCGCGCGCGCGCGTCGGGTCGTACTTCCCGCCTTCGCAGATCCCCGCCGCGTTCAGCTCCTCGAGCCATCGGTCCCGCAGCTCGCGCGCTGCCGCCACGTGTTCGGGGAGGTTCTTTGGCCGCGTCTTCCGCTCCCGCTGCTCCACCACTGTCCGCGGCGGCTGCTCTTGCTTCCCCGCGATCGCCGGGCTTGTCGGCCCGCGCGCCTGCAGCTGCTTCGCCCTCGCACGTTGGCGCGCCTGAAACTCTGCCGGCGTCAGCTGTCGCCTGGCCGCGCTCACCCCCGGGGTTGCCTTTGTCCTCGCTCCGGGTTGCGCAGCGAGCATCGCAGGCGTCACCGGTCCACCGAGCATCGGCGCGACAGCATCCGCTCCCGCCGGCAGCACCCGCGGCAAGTTCACTTCGGCCCAGTCCACGCCTGGCGGGATCGGGAGTATCAACCGCGCCGCCGCCATCTGCCCGGACGCGGTTTCTTTCGGGTACCAGAACGGGGTCAGGGTGTCGCCGCGTCGGGTTCGACGCTCCCAGAAGATATGCACTCTGCTCCCCGCCTGACCCCCGGCGCGGAAGGCAAGCGGGATGAAGCCTTCGGCTGCCCAGAAGCGGCCCTCGCGGAGGTCTTGCGCGCACCAACAGCAAATGAGTGTGACTCCGTAGGGCAAGCGCTCAATCCACGCCTGGAGGAGCGCGGTCCCGAGCTGCCGCCGCTGGCGCGCAGGCACGACCGCAATCTGGTCAATGCGGCTGACGTGATCGCGGCGGTCGTAAGAGCTCGTCCCGAGTAGATACCCCAGCCACGCGTCGGCCCGGTCAACGACCACAAGCAGCTGGCCATCCGCAATCTTCCGCTCGAGAGCAGCGCGGTACATAAAGCCAAGGTGGTTGCGGAAGAGGCGCTGGCAATAGTCCACGAAGGGGAGGTCCGCTGCCGTTCCGGCACGAATCGTCAGCCCGTCGGGCGCGCACGGAGCGAGCGGCGTCGCGGGCCAGGCGGCCCGCTGCGGGACGAGCCGGCTCAGATCACTGTGCATGGGACTCTTCCGAAGCCTGGCACGAGCGGCCCCTCGAGCGCGCGCAGGTCCGAGAAGCCGCTGTAGCCGATGACCGGGTCCGTGGGGACCCCGTTCCCGATCTGAAGCATGTTGCACCGGATGCGCGTCGGCGTCTCCCACACCCCGTCACTGCTGCAGACCTCCTCGCGGGACAAACTCGCGAACATGACAGACTGAAAGTTCGTCGCGGGGATCAAGCCGCCGAGCCACCCCGTGCTGGTGTCCATCGGCCGATCGAACGTCACGCGCAGCAGGTCGGGGTTCCCGAGCGTCAGCGTTGCGCTCAGGATCTCAGGCGCCAACAGGAAACTGGGGCGAGACAGCGAAGCCGCCGTCTCGCGTCCTGATGTTTCCGGTGTACGGGGGGAAGTTGACGACGGTAGCGGCCCCCACGGACCCCGTGAAGGTCACAGTGATCTCGTTCGTGCCGGTGCGCGCGGATGAGACCTCGTCCTCGGCAACGTCCGTCGTGATCCCGGTGAGGGTGCCGCGGAGGAGCACGGGACGATCAAAGGTGAGGACCAGGTCTTCCTGGGCGACAACAGCTGTCACGAGCTGCGCGTTGTAGGCGGGCCGGTTGGCCTGGTTCGCGCGCAAGATCGTCTTGAACTGCCGCTCGGACGGGGAACGCTTGCGCCGGGATAGCGGGGAAGTCGCCATTGTGAGCCTTAGGCCGGAGCCTCACTGAACATGACCGTGGCGGTGATCACCGCGGACCAGGGGCCAACGTCCCCGCGCCGACCCATCCAGCGCGCCGCGTAGGTCGCGAGCTTGCCGGCGTCCACGGGATCGAATGCCACAACCGCAGGCGTGCGCGAGAACGCCGAATAGAACCCGAGATCGGCAAGGGGTGTTTGCGCCGCGCCAACGCCGAGCCACAGCTGCAGCTGCGTCGCGCCGAGGGGCTTCCTTTTCGATCCGGGGGTAAGCTCGTCGGCGAACGAGAGCAGGTGCGTTCCGATGCCCGCCTGCAAGAAGGCGAGGATCGGCGCGGTGTTAGGCACGAAGATCGGGGTGCGGTTGAAGTTCCGGGGGACGACACCCGCGTCGAGCTTGTCTTGATCGCTAATGCCCGGGTTCGCTTGGATCTGAACCGCCAACGGTCGCGCGACGGCCAGCGCGGCGTCACGAGCCGCGTACATCGCGGCACGGGCCGGTTGTGTGTAGCCGCCCGGGTTGACAGCGACGCGCCCGGCAACGCCGGCCAGGTCGTACGCATTCCGGAAGGCGACAACGGCGGTGTCCAAGTCCGTCGCGGTCACCGCGTCGATGTCGTACGTCGCCGGCGCGGCAACGAGCGTAGCAGCGAAGTTCTCCAGCCAGGCGAGGGCCTCAGCATCCGTCGAGGTGGGGATTGACTGGTTGACGCCGAGCACTGGCACGTCCGGATGGTACCCGGCGCCGGCCTAGTTGACAAGAAAAACCCCGCACGCGCGGGGAGAGTTCCACGGCGGTGCGGGGGGGAGCGTCGCCAGCGGGCAGCCGTGGGCCGCTGACACGCTCGGCGGGGTGCGGTGGCCGACGGGTCAGGGGAAGCCTCGGCGACCGCACGGAGCATCGAGCGGGCTCAGGCGGGATCCTGGGCGGGTGAGGCGACAGTGACGGCGCAGGTGCGGGGGCAGCGGTCGCGGTCCTCCAGGACCTCCACCCGAGCGATGGCCCGGAGCGCGCTCCCAACCCTTGCCCGAAACGAGCTCGTGCCGAGGGGGCTCGCGGCGGCGACCATGAACTCGATCTCCGCGATGATCCGGTCGGTCACCAGGTGCATGCGGCGGGCGTCGGGGTCGGGCGGGGGGAGCACTGCGCCGGTCGGATCGCCGAAGAGTGCGCCCGCCGCCCGGTCGTCGAGGCACTCATCGACGCAGAGGGCGACGAGCATCGCTTCGATGGTCGGGACCAGGCGGGTGCGGGTGGCGGCGGGGATGGTCCCGCAGGCCTTCGATGCTTGCTCGAGGATCCTCGAAGCGCGCTCGCGGGCGCGCTTGCGGTTCACGATCGGGTCGGACATTGGGCTGCTCCATTCCTACGGTGGAGGAAGAGTTTAACCCTTCCATCATCACAGGAAGGGCTGTCAATTGGGCGGGCGAATCGGGCTGCGGCCCCCATTCCATGG
>CAZTKW010000491.1:0-3430 GCA_964614315.1 uncultured Pirellulales bacterium | reverse complement strand
GGAGGCGCAGGCAGTCAGCAGGGTCAGGTACAAAGGCTGATAGGCCCAGTTATGTTCTCTCGATTGGAGACGGATTTACAGAATCGTGCACAGGCCGGCTTTGCAGTGATGATATCGATGTTGTGCATTTTACTCTTTCTGTTTTAGTCAGGACCAAGGACGTTTCGCTTTTTATGCAACAGCTTTGCAACTCCAAGGAACATAAATTCAAAGGTTTTTCCGGCAATGAGCCGGAGCGAACTTTTGCACATAATCAGATAACAATTTTGGAATATGATATTAGTCCGATTGACCGGTCAAGAGCGGAACATGAACTCTACGAATACGGTGAAGACGCTTTGGTGAAATTAGATTTGATTTGCGAATATATTTTTGACAGAAAAGGCTACGATGAAATTAAACCGGAAGCGATTAAAAAACCACTAACGAGCTCCGAATAACGGACAAAATACAGTAACAAGGGCCAGGACAGGTCGTTTGTTTTTTTAGAGATTTTTGGCTTTGTATACGAGGTGTGTCGCATTTGAAATTAAGGTTATGTTTGATTGAAAAGTAATCTCGTTCACATATTAGAAGTGGTGAAATCAAATGGAAACAAAAATCGGTAACTTTTTTGAAGAACATGTCGAAAAAATGGTTTTGTTGATTGTCGTGCTTGTGTGCATGTGGCTTTTGGTTACTCGAGTTATTTTAAGCCCCAACAAGGTGGAATACGACGGTCAGAAGTTCAGAAGCGGCGAGATTGATATTTACATAAGCAAGCAGGCAGAGATTTTGGATGATAAGTTGAACCGCAAGCCCGAGCCCAAGCAGGCATATGAGTCTCAATTTGATGCTTTTGTTGCCAAATTCAACTCAGCTATAGGTAATATTGACACTGAAGTATATCTTCTGCAGCCTATTCTAAGCTCCCGAGACGTAGCTTCTGAAGGAATATATAATATTCCGGAGGTTGGTGAAGTAAATGACGTGGAAATCGAGCACATCAGAGCGGTGGCTTATGTTCCTCTGGTAGAAGTCGATGAAGAGCATCCTTACAGCGAAGAAGGCAGTGAACCCAACGACCTTGATTTTGTAACGGTGGAAGCGAAAATCGATATAGCCCAATTGCGTGATAGATTTCACGAATGTTTTGCCAGCGAGGATATTAAGGACGAATGGCGTGACCCTTGTCTTGCGATACCGGTTTTTGCGGCGGTGGAGTTGCAAAGACGTGAGCAGCTTGCCGAGGACACATGGAGCGAGTGGAAAGCAATACCCCGAACGAAGAGTGATCCTCGTAAAAAGCTGTTTGAGGTAATAGAAGAAGTTTCAGAACTGCCTGCAGGTGGTATGAAAGTGCGTTTGCTTCAGTTTGATGTTCCTGAAGTAAGAATGGATCTTCTGCAGCCGGAAGCTTATATGATAGCGTCTGCAAGGGAAGAGTGGTTTCCTCCTTCATTGCACAGGGAATTTGCGAAACAGCAAAGAGAAGAAGCTGCACAAGAGAGACGTGATTCCCTTGAAGCGGAAAAGGCCGAGCGTGAGGAGGAGCGTGAAAGACTTCGTGAAGAGCGTATCAGCAAACGAACAACAAGAACAACACCAACTTCGTCAGGATCAGGAGGGGGGAGTGGTTACGATGCGATGATGATGGATATGATGATGGGAGGCGGTCCGTCACCTTCATCAACGACGAGATCTCAGCCGAGAAGGAGCCGCTCTGAGAGGACAAGGACGCGAGGTGAGCGCAGGGGACGTGAGAGTGATAGAGAGCGTTTGTCGGAAACCAGAGACAGCAAACAGAAAGAAAAAGATATTTATGACGAATTTGATGCTATTTTGATTGATATGGACAGTAACTTTGCGAAGATGCGTGAGCCCTTAGTTTTCTGGGCATACGATGATACTGTCAAACCGGGAAAAAGCTACCAGTACAGGATTCGGTTGGGTGTTTTTAATCCAATAGCAGGGACCGACCAATTCAGTGAGGAGGATAAATCTTTTGAAGACAAGGTTGTTCTGTGGAGCAAGTTTTCGGATACAACCGAAAGCGTAACGATACCGGAGAAGCTGTACTTCTTCCCGCTTGATGTGCAGGAAGCAGTAAATACGGTGAATACTGTAAAGGTGGCGGTTGCCAGGTATATGCTTGGTTATTGGTACAGAGAAGAATTTATGGTTGAGCGAGGTGAAGTTATCGGTAAAGTTGTTAAGACGGAGATTGAAGAGAAAGTGGAAGGTGAGGAGGGTGCGACAGAGGAAGGTGTTACAATACCCGAGACGATAGATTATTCTACAGGAGCGGTTTTAGTTGATGTGAGAGGTCCTGTAACTGACTGGCTGGGCGGTAAGAATATGCGTCCAAGGCAGTATTACGATATGCTTTACAGTTATGACGGCGCCAATATTGAGCATACACCCGTTGAATCGAGGTATTGGGCCAAAGACGTGCTTGTTAAGTTTAATGAAATCGGCAAGTCTGAGAAGGAGACTAAGGTAGCATTGCGTCCCTGGGGCAGCAGGGCGGGTCGGCGCGGCCGGATAGGCCCGGGCCCGGGCCCGGCAGGCCCGGGTGGTCAAGATAGTGCAGATGAATATATGAGAATGATGCAAGAGATGATGATGCAGGGTATGGGTACGCGTTAACTGGCTTGAAATACCTGCATTTGCCTATTTGGCGAAAAGTTAACGGAGCGCGGTTGGTTTTTTGATTCAATGGAGAGGATTTCCGGTTTACAATCGGTTGTTATCTGAAGTTCATCGAGAGGGGGCAAGCCTAAAAAATAGTTACAGAATTTTAAGGTTTTGATTTATTATTGAAACAAGGTTTGATTAAGTATATAAAATTTATTGGAATGCGGTTAACTTTCAGTAATACAGGCAGGTAAGTTTTGCTATTGAAAAGTAAAAGTGAGTTCGAGTCTTATGTGCAAAAGTGCCCTAAAAAGTATTGTGATAGCGGTGGTGGGGTTGTGTTTGTTTACTACGGGTTGTTGGTCGATTAATGAAGGCCAGACCGGTGGTGTAGAGAACAGGACAGATAATATTTCTGTCGCAAGTCTTTCGATTTTTCCGGAAAAATGGGATAAAGATTCCAATACAAAAAAGATTGAGAAAATGATTCGTGAGGCTGTTGGTAAAGGTGCGCAACTTGTGATTACGCCGGAAGGTGCGCTCGAAGGTTATGTAGTCAATGAAGTAATCAACGAGAGAGAGCCTGTTAGAAAAAAGAAATTGGCAGAAGAATTTATTCGGCTGGCTGAACCGATTGATGGTGAGCGAATTCGATATTTTCGCAATCTTGCAAATGAACTGGATATCTACCTTGTATTGGGTTTTCTTGAAGCTGACGGGGGAAAACTATACAATACAGCGGCTTTGCTAGGTCATGAGGGGGAAATTGTGGGCAAATACCGCAAGACGCACTTCTGGCAGGGCTACGAAGTCA
>CAZTKW010000490.1:0-3431 GCA_964614315.1 uncultured Pirellulales bacterium | reverse complement strand
CAAAAATGGCAGCCAAGAATTCTTCAAAAGGCTTGACTATCAAGACAGTCGCTACGTGGTGATTTTAATCCAAGGCTAAAGTTCTTGTATTAAAGATTTGAGTTTTTGAACCTCATCGGCGCCCTGAAAGTGGAAACTCTTGATAGTTGAAGGTGGATTTGATAAAATCATCAGTTCCATACGTAGGTAGGAAGGTATGCTTTAGGACCTGCGTAAACGTGATAATGTTATTGTGTTCGAGTGTGATTGCAGATTTTTTATTATTTAAGGACAAATGTTATGGAAACTAAGAGTAATGTTTTTTGCAGTGTAAAAATGAAATGGCTTGTCGTGCTGTTAGCGGTGTTGGTTGTTGTGAATGTTTACTGCTGTGGTGCAGCTTGTGCGAGTGAGAGAGGGTGTGTTGTAGAGAAGGGGGATTATGTAGTTATTGTAGGGGATTCAATAACCGAGCAAATGAAGTATAGTTCTTATATGGAGACTTATTTATTGGCTTGTGAGCCTGAGCTTGATGTTCGTGTGACACAGTTAGGCTGGGGCGGTGAGACGGCTGGGAGATTTCATAGACGGATGGATAATGATTTGATGCCGCTTGGGGCGGATGTTGTGACGCTTTGTTACGGGATGAATGACGGGCGCTATCGAAAGTATGAGAAGTGGGTCGGTGATGAGTATACCAAGCCGCTTGGCGATATAGTCTCGTCGATCGTCGGCAAGGGTTGCAAGGTTGTGGTCGGCTCGCCGGGGCCTGTGGATAGTTATACGTGGGACAGGCGCGGGGGAAATACGAAGGCGGTGGTTTATAACGAGAGCCTGACGAAGTTAGCAGGATTTGCGAAGGACATTGCTGATAAGAATGGTCAGATTTATGCTCCTATAAATGAAGTGATGAACGATGTTATGGTGAAAGCCAAAGCGAGGTACGGACAGGAGTATCATGTGGCTGGGGCTGACGGGGTTCATCCGGCTGAGAATGGTCATCTGGCGATGGCTTATACATTTTTGAAGGCGATGGGTTTCGACGGCGAAATCGGGACGATAACAGTGGACTGGGGTAAAGGAGCGAAGGGAACAGAAGGCCATGAGGTGGTTGGAGTTAATGGCGGGGACATTGAGGTTGTCAGTAAGCGATATCCGTTTTGTTTCCAGGGGCCTGCCGAAGGCCAGTGGGGGACGGTATCCGTGCTGGAGTTTTTGCCGTTCCAGAAGGATTTGAATCGATTTAAATTAGTTGTTAATGGATTGCCCGGGGCGAAGGCGAAAGTGAAGTGGGGAGATGATAGTAAGGAATTTTCGTGTGAAGAGCTTGCGAAGGGTATAAATCTGGCGGCTGAGTTTTTGAAGCATCCATTATGCGATGCGTTTAAGCGAGTGAGTGAGAAAGTGGGAGAGAAACAGCAATATGAGAGATTTATGATTAAGCAGGTGATAACGCATATGCCAAGTATTCTGGAGCAGTTCGAGGGTGATAAGGAGATGGCTGGGATAACAGATAAGATGCGAGATAAGATGTTGTCGCGTGAGAAAGAATTGCAGAAGGAAGTGCGTTCGCTGGTGAAGGGGGTTAAACACGTGATAGAGATTGAGGTTTTGGAATAAGAACGGCTGATTAGGGTTAATTATAAGGAAAACGAGGAGACAGAATGGACAGACGCACATTTCTTAAAGCCTGTACGGCAGGCGCAGTTGCCGCCAGTATGAAACCTGATAATTCACGGGCAGATGTTCCTATTCATTTGTGGAGCGGTTATGATTTTGGACCGGGCCCATCAGTTCCAGACAGGCTCAACCAGGGACCATTCGATGTTGTCGATACTGACTGGGCGACGATTGGCAGCGGTACGCCTACTGATAAGCACATCCGCAACTACGGACTTGGTCTGGTGGGATATACGTGGGAAGAGGGTGGGCCGTCACTGGCAGCCCGGCGGGGTGAGGAGTCTCTGGAAAAGCACGTTGAAAAACTGGCAAGCCTTCCCTTTGTTGATACCCTTTATATCCGGTGCGACTGGCGTGATGTTCAGAGCGGGCCGGGGCGTTTGGACCTGCATCCGATATGGAAGCTGACGCTGGATGCAGCCAAAACCTACGGTCTGAAAGTCGGGTTCCGGGTCCAGTTGTCTAATACCGTAGGACAGCCGGAGAGAGTTGCTCTGCCGGATTTCCTTCACAATCGCATTCCGCTGGTTAACATCGGCAAACGCGGAAGAGGGAAAGGTTATCTGGAAATCAAATACGACCATCCCGAATTTATTAAGGCTTTTCGGGAACTTAACGAATTGCTGGCAGCAGAATTTGACGGCAATCGGCTGATAGAATTTATGGATTTGATGATGTATGGTATGTGGGGCGAAGGACACACAGAAGGTCTGCCCAACCCTGTGGGGGACTTCACTGAGTGTGAAAGAATTTTTACCGAGGTTACCAAATTACAGATTGATGCGTGGCGCAAGGTTGCGCTTGCAGTCAACACCCAGCCGGACAGCGGCAGGGCCGGTAACCGTGAAGTGATAGATATGGTAGTGCGGTCGGGTGGATGGCTGCGCTCGGACACAATTGTCAATGATGAACCGATTCAGATAGAACGGCTTTCGAATCGTCCGCCGTGGTGTGCTGTAGTAATGGAGGAAGGGTGGCGGAGAGACTATAACGTTGACAGAATTCCTATGGACGAAACGGGCATCAATGCTAAAGAAAAGTCGATGCTCAAAGTTCTGGACTTGAAGGCAAACTACTGGTCACTATGGACAGAAGGGAATAATCTGGCAAAGTATAACGAGCTTTATCCCAAGGGATTTGCAACATTACATCAACGGATGGGCTACCGAATCCGCCCCGGATGGGTGTGGCAGCGTGAACGCCTTGGACACCCGGAACTTTTGTTCGGTTTTGCAAATGACGGGGTAGCGGGAATACCGGGAGTACTGCGACTGACTTTAGGAAGCCTGAACGGCTCCTTCAAGCAAAGCGGCTGTTTAGATGCCGGACGTCCTTATGGTGGAGAGGTACGGCAGGCGAGCTTTCTTTTACCGGACAGCATGTACGGGGCGTCAATGAAATTGAGTGCGGAAATAATTGCCAAAGGCGGCGTCAGGCATGCTGTTGAGTGGGCCTGCGCAGAAAAACTAAATCCCGACAACTCATTTCCTATCCAACTTAAAGAAAAAGGTAAGCTGGTCTGGGGGGCATTCCATTGAAGCAAGAATTCGACAGCTATTTTCAATTGTAATTGATTATTGGAGTTGAGATTACTTCGTTTCCTTCAGAATCGGGGTCAACGCCTTTACAAAAACCTGCTCCTGCCGCATCATACCTAAATCGTTCGGGTGAGATTTATCGACAGTACCATCGCCGTCATCTCCGAGCATTGATTCGTTAGGCAAAAAAGTCAGCTTCAAAATTCCCATATGATAAAGTTTGGATTGCATTGC
>CAZTKW010000489.1:0-3435 GCA_964614315.1 uncultured Pirellulales bacterium | reverse complement strand
GAACAGTAGCATATTGTGAGCCTTGACGAGGTTTCTGGAAAAATCATCCGAATACACAGTTTTATCATTGAACGGACCTTCCAAAAGCTCTTTGCCTCGAGGCGGATTAAGATCAACAAACAGCTTTTGTTTATTGTTAAAGAAGACAAGATGCCAATTTGGATCATGCTCAAGACCTTTGGTGAAAGGCTTATTCCACTGACCTGCAGGCATTAGTACTGCCCAAACAGCATGTTTTTTAAGCTGCTGGTCTATCCATTTTCCAACTTCTGTATAATCGGAATTTGTCAGTTTCTGTTTTCTGAGCCTGGCTTTGTGGACGGTTGGTCCACCTGACATAATGCTAGTCCAGAGCTTGTAAAATTCAGGTTCGTATGCTGCTTGTGCTCTGCCATCCATAAACAGTTGAAGTGGTGTGTAGCCTGTGTTTGGATCAGGCTGTTGTCCCCAGGCAATGAAACCGCCTTCGGTCCAGTAATTAAACATCTTGCCTTCTAGTTTGTTATCTTTGATAAACTGACATGCATAAAACGGCTTTGCATCCGAGGCAGTCATGCGCATAAAGATAGAATTTAGCTTCGGATCCGTAGGCCAAGGGTCAAGATACACACGCTTAAATTTATGTCCCCAACATGTGCCGAAAAATAAAACCGCCATTGTTCCTGTAAGTATGAGGGATAATTTTTGCTTTGCTGATATTGGACTGACAAAGAAACGATTGTGCTTGTGAAAATTTCTGGTTGCAGAGATCATTCGAATTGTCTGGTCAATGAACATAGCAATAACAGGGCATGCTACAATAGCTGCTATTGGTATGAATCTTCGGGAACGAATTGCCATATAAATGGTAAGAGCGGCAATAGCCATTAATGCTAAATCTATTTTAGGTAGCTGATAATCGTCAGAGTTCTTCTTTTTCTTGTTTTTGGAACGGCTCTTTATTAAGCGAGATGTCAATAACATAGTTACAGCCCAGACAAGAAGGACTGTCCAGGCAATTATGTACATTATCAAAAATGGTATCTCGTCACCGACTGGATTATTCCATTCAAATGCAGGATGCCATTCATTAACACTTCGCCACATCTCGGCATGTTTACTCACACTTATAACGAATGTATGTGTCAGGTTCGTCAGATGAAACGGATTAAATATAATCATGCCTAAAAACGCGGCAAACCCTGCCGCAATCGTGTTGTATATCCCTTTTAAACCTATGGAAACAAACCTTTTTTTAGACAAAAGTGTTAGAAAATTCAGGCACACAAATGGAACAAGTGTTATAAATACATAAAGATACCCGCCATGAACATTACACCAGAATATAGTTATTGGAACAATCAGCCAGATGTACAACACATTTCGGTATGTCGTAAGGACAAGTACAAATAAAAAAACGGCTACCAGAAGGTTGGAAAAACCAGCAGGTCGTATATCAAAAAAACTCCGCCCCACAAACATTGCAAAACACGAGAAAACTGCACAAAGAGCTGGATTAGTACCTAAGAATCGAGTTGTGGAGTAAACGCATACAACCACCAGTATGTAAACGGCGAATTTCCAGTAGACAAGCGAATTGAATGATAACGTATCTGCATCAGCAAAAGGAGATTCGTGCGTCAACCAGAAAAAAATAACATGTGTCAGCCAGTTTTGGTTAACCCAGCCGGTTGGATGCCAGTATCTGACCACGTTGATTCCAACTTTATCGGTTATCCACTGAGCCCACTTGGGCCAGGTCTTGATATCTTCTTCGGTTGGTCCTGCTCTGTGTGAGTTTGCACTGAACGGTTCAACTGTATCAACGCCGTGATTAAAAAAATGCCTGCCACATGCCAAAGCAACCCAGGTATCACCGGCACCTACCATATGTGTGCTGGCATGACAGGCAAAAATAATCATTGCCACCCAACCTAATATCATATTCAGACCATATAAAGCAATGTATTTCTTTTGATCCATTGTAGGTACAACATTCCTAATGATGATTATTTGTAAATAGTGCTCGCAATTAGTTGGTAAAAACTTGCAATTTTCAAAAAGAGAGTACTGTAGTTGAGGCTAATACAATACACTGTACTGAGAAAGGAGGCGGTTAAAACTTATGATTTTATTTTTCTGCTAAGATTTTGCATATTGTATATTCGTATTACACCTAGAAACTTAACAGGCTTCCACGTCACAATAGTTAACCTCGGTGAGTACAGCCTGGCCGAGTATTTTAATATTAACAGCTAAATGATATTTGGCTTTCATTCGCACAAAGTACCCTTCCATACCTCGCAAAGGTCCTGCCTTAATCCTGACAGGTTGACCACGTTGAAATCCGCACAAAACCTTTAATTGAGCCTTGTTTTTTAACATATGCGCTACAGCTTTTATCTCCTTATTGGGTATAGAGATAGGGCCGTTTTTATTCCCAAGAATTTGAGTTACACCACGTGTGCTGATAACTTTCCAGAAGTTTTCTGGTGTAGGAGTGATTATAACAAATATATAATTTTTGAATAACGGTACCTGTATGGTTTTGATCCGGTCTGACCAGCGGCGCTTCTCCCTAAATAGAGGCAAGTAATGACAGATATTTTGAGATGCAAACAATTGTGCTACAACTCGCTCTCGACAACTGTAAGTCCTTACAGCGTAACATTTAAGGTCATCACACCTTGCACCCCAACATAGTTTTTCCCAAGGTTCTGTTGTCTCCTTATTGTATATTTTGTCGATGTTTTCTGTCGTTAATGAGGAAACTGTCGGATTCGTATGCATACTAATGTCCTTTGTCTCTGGTCATCTTGCCTATATATAGACCAATGTCCCGCCTGTCCCATGAACAGGCTGATTTAACATCTCTTTATGTGGCTAACGCTTTGATGTACTTACTTTTTTAGAGAACTAATCTACCTCTTAAATTTGCTCTTAATAGCAAAGAAAAACAATTAAATGTTTAGTAAAAGTTTGATAGGTATTAAGTTCAGATGATGAAACATAAATAATGGGGTTAATTTTATACCAAAGTATATGTTTTCCGAAAGCTGGCTCTGGGCAAGTGGTGACGCACCCAAATTTATCTTGACCGAAAAATATCACAGCCCCAGCCGAAAAACAACGAGTAAATTCTTCGTTTCGGCCGAACATTTTCTTACTTTTTACCTAACCAAAGCCTACATTTGACGTGCAAAAAGGCTACATCTGCCCTTACAAAACCCTATTTTTCCACTTACCAAAACCTACTTTTTCTCAAAAAAGCGATATATTTGACTAAAAATAACCCCCCAAACCCCAAAATAATTAATTGCAGAGAATAATTTCGAATCAGCGAAAAATGCTGACCGAAAAACAGGGACGGCTGATATCTCCCAGCCGCCCCTGAAATCTCTGATAAACTGAGCAATCGTTAAGAGTGGTATTCATCACCGCCCATATCTACGTCAT
>CAZTKW010000488.1:0-3435 GCA_964614315.1 uncultured Pirellulales bacterium | reverse complement strand
CAACATAGCTAAAATATAATCTCGTAAATATCCCGTGCTTTCGCTTGCTGCTAAAAACTACCCATCGGCTGTTACTGGACCAGGTATGCCATGACTCGCTCTGGTCGCTGTTAATGTCCAGCCGTCTGTAGTTATATTGACCGGTTTGCTGTGCAGCTTTCAAGTCTATCAAGTACAAATCGCTGCTTTCCTGATAAACTGGAAAAGAACCGTACCGGCACATACAAAAAAGTAACCAACGACCGTCGGGACTGATTCTCGGCAGAAGAATGCACATACCGGTATCCTTAGATGAAATGACCGTTTCCAGCTCACCCCACTTGTCGTTTTCAAGGTCGTAACTTATCCTCATCAAGTCATATTTAACTTCGCTGTAGCGCTGCGGCGGGACTTCATTCCTGTCCGACCACAACATTTGTGCACTGCAAAAATACAGGTACCGTCCATCGGCCGACCATGCGGGATAGGTTTCCAGACGGTCCTTTTTAGAAAACTTTGGGGAGGTGCTGACGGTCTTAGACTCTACCAGGTAGTAAGCCAGTGTCGAATCAAGGTCAATCACGTCTCGAACCTCAACTCTACCCGAATGATAGAATTGGCGCACTTTATTAATAGAAAATGCCGCCAGCCGACCGCTGGGATGCCACGAAGTATATCCGAATTTTGCTCCAATCTTATTAGCCTGGCCATCTTCAACCAGTATGGCGCTGCTGCCGTATTCTGAACTGCGTATGCCAATAGACATTCTATCCGGCCGGTTGTTAGCAAAGCTGTGGCAGTTAACACAACCGAATGCAAATGTGCTGTTGTGCATCAGAATTGATTCATCGTAATTTACCAGGTTACGCTGATAAATACCCATATCCCGCCAATAACTGTGTACGGGACAGATTTTCCTGTATACCAGAAATGGGTCTATGTTTTCAGTGGCGATTTTGTTTGTAATGGTGTTAAAGCGGACCCACCGCTCGTTTCGGCCTTTTACAAAGACATCAAAACAAAGCCGCCTTCCACGATTGGTGTCGAGAAGTTTGTGCCATGATTTCACAGGGATTATAATTTTCGCTGACCGGCTGAAGACTTCGATTGGGTCACTTTCTGGGGAGTATATTTTTACACAATATTGTGAGCCTTCTTCCTGAACCATAAAGTTCAATGGCGCAATATTCGGCGGAATCACGGTTTCGGTGTAGTCAGGACAAATTCGCGGCGGCTTGTCAGCAGAATTATATTCGTCGATAGTAATCGCCTGCGCACGTAATTTGCTATGCAGTACAACGAACAAGAATATACAGGCGACAAATAATACCAACGGGTAATAACAGTACTTCTTCATTGCGTCGACTCTGATTCATTTGACAAATAATAATAGTAATATGTATCACCGAAGTCTTTTTTTAATTCTTCAACCGCAGCCTGCATGTTATCTCCATATTGGCGGCCTCGCTGCCAAAACTCTTCAAACCGACGAGCAGTACTGGCACTTATCATACGGTCTTTCAGGTCAACTGTCTGGCCGGTCATAGCCGTATACAGCAGAAGCGCCTCCTCCATGTGCGTTGGTATCCTGTCCCTGGGATAGTCAAAGTTGTCCAGAAATACGACGCTTCGTGCTACCGGTGTGTATTGGTTTGTTAACAGACAAAAAGCCATTAGATACTCGAATGCCATTTGGTTGTGTTCGTTTCTCATTAGCAGGTCCTTCGGCGTTGTCTTTTCGGTGCTGTCTTTTAGAAGCATAAATGAGCGTGTACGGTTAATCTGTTCATCTGTTGACAAAAGAGGGTCTTTTTCAAGGCGGCTCAGGAGGCTTTTGGCCCAGTCTTCGTAGAGAAAATCCCTGCTCAGAGCACACAGGTAAACACGAGCGGCCTGGGTTTGTCCTTTGACAATATTTATCAATGCCAACCGCTGCAGACCCTCCGGATAATAATTAATTACAGCCAATACCTCACAGGTGCAGTTTTCCGCCATATTGATATGTCCCAGTTCATAAAGGGTATTACTACTTTTTACAAATTTTCGCACCAGATTCCTGCCTTCGAGAGACTTTTTGGGGCCGAGCAATAAACCAGAATGGTGCTGTGGGTACGAGAACATATCATAAAGCAGTCGTCCGGTATGATAGAGCGCTCTGTTTACGTCGTGACAGACGAACATATCGTAATATTGCCTTGGTAGTTTATCGACTTCACTGAGCAGTTCAGTCCACATCCTGTGAGAGGCGAAGTAGTCTATGCGCCGATGTTTTCGGGCAATGTTATCACAGGTTAAAAAAACAACTCCGGATGCCACGATGAGCAGAAGCAGTGTATCCCATGTCCACTTTAGCCAGCTTTTGCGATAATACTCTAAAACCTTATTGAGCCGACGGGATTTAAACCAACTAGCTCTGCCTTTCAATATAAAGAGCCGCCGAAAGACGCAGCCGAATCCGACTACGGGAAAGAAAAGAAAAATGCTAAGCGCAAAGGGAATCTCGTTATTAAATGCTTTCGGATGCAAAGGCAGCATGTTGCGGTAAGCACTTATCAAGTCCATATCGAAGACACATCTGACGACGGCACAGGGAATAAGCGAACCTGAAAGAATGCACAAAACGGCAATTACCCCCCGCCGTCTGTTTACAATCTCAAAGGTACCACAAAGCAAGACAAAAACAGCATACGCTTTGATGGCTACAGCATACATTATACCGGACAAAACCAAAAATATGACAAACCGAAAGCCGTCACTTTGCACGGGCATGCGCATATAAAGATATAGAAAAAGCAATGCTATCAATATCGCCAGGTTTTCATCCAGATAATGGTAATACCTGCAGTACTGCATCAGTAAAAGAATCGGCGGAACGAACCGCAGCGGTCGCAGCTTATTTGCGCCCAAACCCGAAAGTAACCTGTCAGTTCCGAAACAGAGCAGCCAGCCGACTATCGTGATTATCAAGGCACCAGCCCAGGAATAATAGTAGAAATGAGACAGTCTTGCCGCCAAATGCTCGGCCGCCTGGCCCGGATATAGCGGCAGGTCAGCAAAAGTATTCATTCCGGGAATATAGATTTTGGAAAACAGATACTGTTTGCTGCTGTGGTAGATAAGCGCCGGGTCAACCCAAAAATAAACAACAAAAAAGAACAAAATGAAAAACAGAGCTGAACGAGCTACTACACCGAACGTGCGCCGGGAGGATTTTTGCTCATACTCGGTAATCATAATAACCTTTTATTATAAGGAACTGTCCCGACAATTAAACAATCGCCTAAAGAAAAAGCCGGGTTTACAAAAATTCGCCCGACAAATCGTATTATAAGCCCAATGACACACTTAGGCGGTACTTTATTCTCTTAGCTGCCAAGGCTCGCTGTAACCAGCGGGCGCTGCAGTTGTCGGGGTAGCCATACTAATTGGCATATCGATATTAATCCGGCGAGAGTC
>CAZTKW010000487.1:0-3441 GCA_964614315.1 uncultured Pirellulales bacterium | reverse complement strand
AGCTGTTGCTTCAGAAGCCCATAATCTTGCATGAATTGTTACGGTAGAAACACTTGAAGTCTTTTTAAATCTTCCCACTATAATTGTTTTAGCCGTTGTCCCATACTGTCCGATAAAAGAATATGCGGCTGTATATGACCCCATACTGGGAAGTAATGATGTCCCCGTATAATAACCATGAGTATGTGTGGTTGCCTGGTCTACCCCCATCCAGCAGAAAACAACATTAGACGTTCCCCTCTTGGGAACATAACCAACAAAATTTCTTGTCCCATTAAACTGCGATAAGGAGCCAGACGCTAAAGACGATACTATATTCACATAAGGTACTTGCCCTGCCGCACTAAGTAAGCTGGTTAGGTTATATAAAGATGACCCCGATACCTTATTAGCCGTGGTTATCTGACATAAATCTGTATCGGGGATTGAGGTCAAGGAAACCATCGTTATGCCGCTGGCCAGCCCAGGGGGCAAGTTGGCATAAGGCATATCCCCTGCCCCGCTCGGGATACTCGCCAAATAAGATAATGCTGTACCGCTTATCTTATTAGCCGTGGTAATCGTGGCTAATTTGGTATCGGCTATCGCCGCCGAAACCGAAATATCCGCATTGACAATATCCGATATGCTTCCCAAGTCTATCAAGTTATGTAATTTTGTATTGGTTATGGTCTCCAACGCACCAAACGTCTGACCCTTAGTTAATGTCGCCATCTAATTCCTCCGCGATAAGGTCTGCTAAAGCCACCTCTGCGTCTATGAATCTTTTATACTTGTGTTCATGCTTCCTGTTCTCGTAATAACAAAGCAGGACATAATCCGTTACATCGTCTTTCAGGCATTCCGTCAAGCTGTAATGACATCTATTGGGTGTCTCGACTTGTATGGTATACTCGGAAAAAGTCCCGCCTGAATACGTATCGTAACTGAACACCATGTTGACTTTTTTTCCGTAACGTTTCTCAAAAGCTAATTCTTTATCTTTATGCTTAAAAATATCTTTTGCGTCAGGGTTTCGGGAAGTCCTGATTGCCTGAAGTTTTTTAAGCTGGATTTCATCTTCTTGGATTGTCGGGTTATTCACTTTCATACTCCTCCGGGAAAGTTACAATGACTCGTTCATAAATCTTTATCTCATCACTTCCGTTTGTAGCGTTATGCCTTATGCGGATTCTTAACTGGCTCCATCTTCCTAAACTATCTAAATGGAAAGATTCTGTTTTTAAGGTAGTATCCGCAAGAGTAAAGGGAAGTGTCGCCGGAAGCGTGGGGGCTGTTGCGCTTTTAAGGTTCATCGTCCCCAAGCTTACCCAAGCCACATCATCCGCACTGGCATAAACTGCTAAATCATAACCCCCGCTTTCTTCAGCGGTTATTCTTAATTCTCCCCCAACCTTATAAATCAGGGGTTCGCCCATATCTATCTTTCGGGAAATATCGTCATAATCTATGGCTGAACCTTCATCGTCATATCCTGTCCATGCCCGATAAACTGAACCATCATCACTGTCTATGTAAAAAAGCTTCTTCTCTCCCTGTACCGTAAGGGTAGCCCATGCCCCGACATTCCACCCTGAAATAACCATCCATCCCTGTGTCGCGGGATAGTAAACCCAAACCTCATTGTTATAAGCCTCTCCATCTACGGGTAAAGCTATAAAATATTTATTATCGAAATAAACCGCACACGCTTTTGAAATATATGCCCAGGAAATGCTTTCAAATTCGTCTTTAAGCCCGTAACTTAATGGGAAACTCGCGCCTACCTGTAATTTATCTTCTTTCGTCCTGAAAAGCCCCCTCACCCCATCAGAGGCGAAAAAAAGTATGTCGTCCCCCACCGAAACAGCGGTCTTGCCAGCCACACACCCTATTTCCAACAATTTTTCCGGCTTATCTGTCGTAGGGTCAGGGGTTACCGAAGGGTTAAGCCCCCAAATCTGGTCTTGTCCCATCACTACTAAACCCGTATCTCTTAATCCTATAACTGCCCGCTCTGTACCTACGGGGATACGGAAAGCACCTGAAACCGTATCAAACGCCGTGCTGTAATCTGATGGGTAAGCATCAGAAAAGTGAAGAAGGTTAGATTTAAGAATCCATGCCCTATTCCTGTAATAAGTCCCTACCTGGGACTTAGGGGGTGAATCGCTCCCTGTCCCAGCGGTACTTCCTAAATCCTGCGGAGACCCGTAATCATCCGGCTCGAACCTGAACCAATTATCCGTACCATTGCCTACAAGGAAAACATCCCCTTCCCCGCTTTCCCCGGCCTTAAAAATTGTAGTCTGGAGGTTTGTCGTAAAATTGGCCTTGTCTTCTGCAAAAACAGTAGTTTCAGGGTTAGCTGAATGTTCCAGTTTTTGCCCATGCGTTACTACCAAAACATTTGTCCCGCCATCCGGTTCAAACCCGAAACATCCTGTCCCGGCATCATTCCCCAAGTCCTCAGTTAATGTCTCTCCAGGTCGTTTTCTGGTTTCAGAAGGGACACCTATATCCACGTTTTTTAATTCCGTGGCCTGGTTGTCTCCGATATTGACCCCATATACCCGGTTGTTCATCCCGCCGGACAAGTCTTTAATGATTAAATAAAGGGGTTTATCATCTTTCATACGGTATCTCTCGAATAGGGTCTCACGTTAAAAAGGTTTATCCTGTTAGGCTGGTTCTCTTTATCCCAAATCAACGTAAGAATCCCCTGCTCATATTCTGTTTTATATTCAGTAGCTTTGTTAAACTGCCTTTTATACCTCCACGCCTTCATCGTTGCCCCAAGTTCTAATACATCCGCGCAATCTATAACAGGAGTATCGTTATCATCTGATAAAGGAGATGGGTTGATAATGTAAGGAACCGCTACGGTAATTGTGCCATTCGGGATATAATGAAACCCTATAACCTTGACTTTATAATCCTTGACATGAGGCGGGATAATGGCTACTGTCACCGCCGCGCTATTGGTGGTCAGAGTAACCTTGCCTACGGTCACGCCATCTTTGGATATGGATTTAATCTCGGTGAAAGAATTGGTCGTATTTGCCGCCGTCGTACCCGTAAGGGTAACATCTTCGCTGACCTGTACCCCACTCACCAAACCCGTTATTTTAACGACCTGTGTTGTATCTGATGCAGAAGAAGAAGCACACGCCACTACTGAGGCCGCGGTAGGTTGCGCCCGGCAAGCCCTGTTATGTATATAATACCTGAAGAGCGTCCCCGTATCGGTCATCGAGGACACATAGTTATCAATTAACTCCTGAAAAGTTATTCGGGTAAGCTGGCTCTTATTCGTCGAATCCTTTACGTAAATCTCTTTCCCAAAATCGTCTGGGAGGACATATTCTTTCGTTCCCGATGTAGTGTTGAAAGTGTAATCATCGTTATATGCTTCCCAATTTATCCGCCTTAAAACATCGGTGTAAATGTCATTAAGATATA
>CAZTKW010000486.1:0-3444 GCA_964614315.1 uncultured Pirellulales bacterium | reverse complement strand
GATTCATGCCATCCGCCGTCACCGTCTTCGTGTCCGACCTGGTTAACGGCTTTTATTCCGTGGTTGTAGATGAAGTCTTTTCCCCAGTCGGCTAAATCTTTTGCTGCCGAGTCGTCGATTCCGTCGTTGTAGAATGCAAGGCCTGCGTAGATGAACAGGCCGTGCTGGAGGTATTGGTGGTTGTTGTAGTCGGAGTGGCGCCATCGGGAGTTAATTAGTTTTTGGAGTTCTTTCATGGAATTGATGTATTTGCGGTGTTCGGCATCGGAGAGGTCGGGGTAGCACCAGTCGTAGATGAAGGCGAGAGATTTCATTCTGTGCGCATCGTTCCAACTGTTTGGCTTTGCTTTGATGCAGGCATCGGCGTATAGTTTGAGCTTGACGAGTAGTTTGGGATCTCGATTTTCAACGAGGTAGACTGTTGCGATGGTTATGACACGTTGGGCGGCGGTCCAGAGGTTGGCGGTATCGATGTCTGAGTTGTATGCGTAGTTTTTCATACGCTGGTAGCGTTCGTTTATGGAGGGGTTTGTTTGTATGCGTTGTTTGAGGTCATTGATACCTTGCCGGCCGACGATCCAGAGGCGTGGGTGCTCGGTGGTGACCTGGTAGGCTTGTGTTGGCGTGGCGTTGGTGATGAGGATCAGTGATGTTAGTAATGTGAGAGTGAGACGCATTGTGTTACTCCAGTCTGGGGTTTTCCATAAAGAATAGTATATCCTTGCTCAGCTACACCGCTGAACCACTTTTGTAATAGAATATCAAATCTGTCTTCCAAAGCAAGCTTTCTTATGGTTTCTGTGTATTGACCTTGCGGCTGAAATGAGTGGTGGAAATCCGTACAACACAACTACAATCAAAACACCCAATAGCTCATAAAAATGCAAAAAATGATGAACGTTTTAAACATCCTCTCATTTTGACCTTAGTTTAGTAATACGTGAAGCCAGATTACAGATGGAGTTTTTCGACCATTCACAGCCTGGTTCCATAATGCTTGAGCCTCATGTAAATAATGTCCTACAACCACTCCAGCGGGTCGAGCATGTAATAATCCTTCAGTTCATCGTAAAGCTCCAGATGTTTTTTCTTCATTTGTTTTGGCTTCTCAAAAAAAGTCTCAGTAGCTACCGCAAAAAACTCGGCAGGGTTTGTAGCTCCATATTTATTCATAACGTCTTTGCCGCGTCTTTTCTTTCTCAGGACCTCGTATTCTTCGCCCAGTACCCGTGCCCATGTAACATAGCTGGATCGCTGTTCAAGAATTGGAGTTCCGTCAGCAATCCCGTCTTCCTGGTCCAGTTGATGAGAGAATTCATGAAGTATCACGTTTCGCCCGTCTGCAATGTTCCGAGTTCCACCTTTCACGCTGTCCCAGGCAAGAACAACAGGGCCGTTCTGCCACGATTCACCAAGACGTACGCTCCGGCCCTCTATTACAACCATGCCATTCGATGATACAGCCCTGGCCACATAGGTATGGGGATATACAAGAATAGTCCGGAGCTTCCTGAAGTAGCTGGTCTTTCGGTTCAGCAGCAGCATGCTCGCCTGGGCCGCAATAGTAACTTTTATCTCGTCGTTGAGTTCAAGCCCGCCGCAGCCCTTAAAGCTCTTTTCAGCCAGAAAGATATGGATAAGACCGTGAAGCTCTCCCTTGAGCGAATCAGGCAGACGCTTATAAAGCGGAACATTTGCATTTATGATTTTCTCCCAATCCTCGGGAAATACCTTACCCGCTAAATTCTTCCGCTTAACCCTCCGATACAGTCTTTTAATCATCAAAAAACCCGCAACCAATACCGGCACCCCTGTTGCTATGAATAAAATTGTCAAATCCTTCGCATCCATTGTTTCTTGAAGTTTACAGCTTTGTTCCGCAGTATTTACAGTATTTGGCATCCTGGTCATGGCCTTCAGCAGTGCATTGCGGACAGACCTCAGACGATTTCTGCTTATATGCCTGTGATAGCTCGACAGTTACAATTCCTGTAGGCACGGCTATTATCGAATATCCCAGAATCATCACTATCGCCGCCAGAAACTGTCCCAAAGGTGTAATCGGCGATATGTCACCATACCCCACCGTCGTAAGAGTTACAATTGCCCAGTACACGCTGCGCGGTATGCTTGTAAAACCATTCTCCTGACCTTCGATAACATATATCAAAGACCCTATAATAATCACCATCGTCAGAACGACAAAAAGAAAAACAAATATCTTCCGCCGGCTTGCATACAGGGCTTTCTTCAACAAATTAGCTTCCTTTGTATGATGCCCGAGCTTAAGCACTCGAAAAATACGCAGCACCCTCAAAACCCGAATCGTCACGAGGTAGCGGCTGCCATAGAAAAACAAACTCGCATACGTCGGCACTATTGCCAGCAAATCGACAATACCGAAGAAGCTGACTGCATATCGAATCGGCCTTCCGATACAAATCAATCGCAGAATATACTCGATTGTGAAAAGAATTGTAAAAAACCATTCAGCCGCAGTCAGCAAACCCCCGAATCGCGCTCTAATAGAGCTGACGCTGTCAAGCATAACCGTTACAACACTCATCAGAATGCATATTATCAAAACTATGTCGAACCACTTGCCGGCCGGGGTATCTGATTCAAAAATAACTTCAAACATAGTGTGACGCCATCGGCTCCTGGCTTTGCTCTGCATAAAATCATTCATAACACAATCCTTTGCAATTACATTACTCACTGATTAGAAAATATATGCCTGCGATAATACTTACATCCGCCACCAGGTGCGCTATATAAGGAACGGCCAAACCTCCAAACTTATGCTTCATAAACCTCAGCCACCACGAAGCAGAAAACAAGACGACAAATGCTAATATTGTTATCGGCACTTTGATGACCAATACCAAAGCTAACACATGATAGCCGGCAAAGACAACATCAATAAATGCAGGCCTTGTGGGGTCATTTTGAAAGCAGCCTCTCCAGAACAGTTCCTCAAGAAGCGGATTAAGTATGGTCGCCGCCGCCACAAAGATATAGCAGGTTGCCCCGTTTAGTCCATATTCAGCAAGAGTAGATGTAAGATTTACATTTTCCAGCTTGGCGTATGGCCAGAGTAAAAAAATGACAACACCACCGCAAGCAAACACTATCGCAGAGCCTGCTGCAGCACAAGAATTACAGCCGGAAAAGATAGTTCTCAATAAGCTTTTTTCGCTCTTGATAACAATGAAAAACGCAATTGCTGAATAATAAATGGCAAGGGCGACAAAAACATTCTTAAAAACATAGAGGCCGAGAACCACAGCCACATATGGTGATGAGGCTGCAGCATGTTTTTCAAAAGCATTTCTTTTCATATAAGTATCTCAACCCGGCTTTACTACGAGCATTTTATCCTGGTTTGTAGATTTTAACAAGGTGAAATGAAGTAATAGATATTATGAATACTATGTATGCGGC
>CAZTKW010000485.1:0-3448 GCA_964614315.1 uncultured Pirellulales bacterium | reverse complement strand
CGATATAATGCTTCCATCACCACCAAAAACCACGGCAAAATCTGCCTCCTTCAAAAGTTCGGTCGTGCAATCATCAATACCACAACTGGCTATTACCCGGGCTTTGGCTTTTACAAATTCAGTAAATTCGGCAATTACATCACTGACTCTTCCCTTTTTTGAGTCGCCGAAAATAACTAATCTGGGTAAATTATTCTTCATCCGATTTTTTTCAACGTTTACTACGTTTTCTGGTTTTTAATTTACTTAACATCTGTTTTGCTGTCTTCGCTATGTTATCGGCATTTACCCCGGACTGCATAAGTTGAGCATCACGGGAATTATGCTTTATAAAGCTTTTCGACGCCCCCAGTATTGCTATCGTCTTAGAAATATCCTTTGTAAGAGCAGACGCAACTGATTCCAGGACAGCCGAGCCAAAACCACAGGCAATACGATGGTCTTCGACCGTTATTATACCTTTACCACGGCCCAATAAAGTCTCAACAAGTCGTGATTCATCGACAGGAGCTGCAAACCTGGCGTTTATCACATCAACTTCAATTCCGTCTTCGGCCAACAATCTGGCTGCCTCAATAGCTTCTGTCAATATACCACCGTAAGCAAAGATTCCTATTACTGAGTCTTTGTGCTCTCTAACGACCACGCTTTTGCCTAATTGAAACGGCTCAGCACTGGTACCGATAACATCGGTATCAAATTCTTTCGGGGGGATAAGGTCTTTGGGATACCTTATAACGACCGGCTTATTTTCTCTGAGGGCAAATTCTAAAGCCAATTTCAGTTCAATCTCGCTGGCTGGAGCAATCAATACAATATTCGGCATCATTCGCAAAAAACCTATATCCATCATTCCGTGATGTGTAGGCCCATCGGCACCGACAACACCGGAACGGTCAACACAAAAAATGACCGGCAGGTTCTGCAGCGCAACTTCCTGGAATATCTGGTCGAAACATCGCTGTAGAAAAGTCGAATAAATACAGACAACCGGTTTAAATCCGCATTTAGCTAAGCCAGCAGCTATATCCACGGCAGCACTTTCGGCAATACCAACATCATAAAACCTCTTGCTGAAGTTCTTACGAAATTCCCCTAATCCTGTGCCATCGCACATCGCTGAAGTTATAGCAACAATTTTGTCGTCTTCTTGTGCCAATTTCACCAGGTGTTCCCCGAACACGTCGGTAAAGGTACGTTTACGGCGTTCCGGCACAGTCGATACCGGTTCGATAACGTCCCCGTTCTTCTTGAAGGGTCCGGTCGAATGAAAGCCTCGCCGGTCCTGCTCCGCGGGACTAAAGCCCTTACCCTTTTTCGTGTATACGTGCAGAATTGCTGGACGATCCAAATGCACCAGAGCACGTAAGAGGTGTATAAGGGCACCAACATCATGACCATCAACGGGACCAAAATACGGTATATTCATACTTTCAAAAAGTTGACTCGGCGGCAGAGCCATTCGAATACCTTTTTTAATTCTTTCAACGGCCTGATCAACTCCCTTGCCAATGACTGGCAAGTGCTCAAGTATATTCTTGCTGGTCTTGCGCAAATCTTCATAAGTCTGGCTGAGCCTTACCCGGGAGAAGTATTTTGCTACCGCACCCTGGGTAGCATCTATTGCCATTGAATTATCATTGAGCAGGATCAACACTTGTCTCTTAACCAGGCCAAGATTGTTTAGTCCCTCAAAAGAAACGCCATTAACGATGCTGGCATCACCCACCAGGGCAACTATTTTATTTGTGGATTGGGACTTGTCTTTGGTTTTCAATTGTTCGCCTAAAGCAATCCCGATAGCTGTGGCTATCGAAGTGCCGGCGTGTCCAACGGCAAACTGGTCATATACACTTTCAGCAGGATTCGGAAAACCACTTATTCCATCGGCCTGACGAAATTTGTTGAACCCGTGTTTCCTTCCTGTAATTATTTTATGTGCATAGCACTGATGGCCGACATCCCAGAGTAGCTTGTCGGTTTTAAAATCGAAGACATAATGTAGCGCCAGGGTCAATTCCACTACACCAAGATTGCTGGCCAGATGCCCTCCGGCTTTACTGACCGAAGCAAGAATGAATTCTCGTATTTCCTCGGCCAAGATCTTCAGTTGAAATATAGAAAGCTTCTTCAAGTCATCAGGACTATTAATCTGTGCTAACAAGTCACCCATAAATTTACTTTCTTAGTTAAGTTGCTAATAATCTCTTAGGTGGTCAAAGCAATACACAATTATATAGAGTAAGGCCGCAAATTTCAATCAAAAGCAATGGTATCAGAAATGAACCCTTAATTTCCCCTAAAATCCTTTACTCCTTGTTTTACAAGAACTTAAATCATCTTTTTCTTTGCAATAGCACCATTGCTAATTGTCGCAGGGTATCGGCTTCTCTTCCAAAAGGTTCCAATGCACCTATAGCCTCATCAATAAGCTTCTTCTCAAACTCTTTGGATTTTTCCATTCCAAGAAGTGCAGGATAAGTTATTTTTCCAGCTTTGACATCTTTGCCTGCGGTTTTGCCCAACTGCTCACTCGAAGCACATACATCAAGGATATCGTCAGCTATTTGAAATCCCAACCCTATTTTTAAGCCATATTCACACAGGCAGTTCAATTGGTTTAAATCCGCTCTGCCAGCCACTGCTCCGCAGGCGGCGGCACACCTAAACATTTTAGCTGTTTTGTTGGTGTGTATGGTCAGGAGAATTTCTTCTGAGCCCCCGGTTTTTTCGGCTTTTAAATCTGCCATTTGCCCTGAAATCATTCCGGCAGGACCGGCGTCTTGTGCCAACTGAACAATCAGTTTCAGCGCAACGGCTGGCTCATCAATTTTCTTTGCCAAAATCTCGAATGCAAGTGTCAAAAGAGCATCACCGGTAAGAATAGCCGTCGCTTCATCAAACACCTTATGACAGGTAGGCTGACCACGCCGAAAATCATCATTGTCCATTGCCGGCAAATCGTCATGCACAAGCGAATATGTGTGAACCATCTCAATTGCAGCAGCAGCAATTTCTGCGTTGTGGTTAACCTCTCCATTGACAAGCTCACAACATAACAATACCAATGCCGCTCGTATCCGTTTGCCGGCACCCTCCAACGTGTATTTAAGAGCTTCCTTCAAATTGCTGTCAATCTCACTCTGCTCAGCCAAAAGCCGCCGCAGAGTGTTGTTTACGAACTGGGCCTTAAGATGCAGTTGATTATTTAAGTCCATAATCATTGACTGTTGACTGTTGAAAAATTACTATTCAAATTACTTTTGACGTCTTTTTTAAATTATTAATAATAACAGTAAATAGTAAACAATAAATTAAAAATGATTTTGATCCTTGGCGTTACCGGCTCCGGCAAAAGTCGATTAGCTTTCGACCTCGCTGAAAGTATGAGTGCTGAAATAATCAGTATCGACTCGATGAAGGTCTATCGGCGAATGGATATTGGCAC
>CAZTKW010000484.1:0-3450 GCA_964614315.1 uncultured Pirellulales bacterium | reverse complement strand
AATTTTAATAACACCTGTTTTAACTGGTGGATGGTAGTTCCACAAAGATTCTTTGGGGTTCCTCGCCAGAATGCTTTGGCTAACTTCTCTGATGAAGCCTAATTCGAAAGAGTTGTCGTTTTGAGGTAAATTCATTTACCAGACTTTTATCTCTTTTTTTCTTGATTTACCGCTCATAAAGTGTATAATCGTATTAGCTATGAATTTCACAGCTTTGACGAGGAGAATGGGCTCAGAGGAGAGTTTAAATCCCTCAAGCTTCCATTTTGCAGGGCAGTCTATTGGCTGATTATGCTAATTTGTCGAGGAGATAGAGCAATGAGAAGTAAAAGTATGACAATTTGGGTGATGGTAGTATTGATTTCATTTCAAGCCGAGGCAACAGTAGTTTTCGAGGATGGCGAAGAACATACAATTAACTACTCGATTATGGATGATGTTGCAGTTTACAGTAACTTCTGGGGTTTTCCAACTATTGTCAATATTGAGCTTATGGCGCAAATATCAGGCCAAGTGTTGATAGCTGACCCTTACTATACCTATTGCAGTAGCCAGGTGTACATATCCGGTGGATCTATAGGCTACTGGAGTAACGTGTCAGTAAAAGCACATCACACTAGTCGTGTATATATCTCTGGTGGGGTGATGGGAGGCGAGATAGCTCTATATCAGACCTCGGTTGTTACACTCTATGGTAGTGATTTTATGATTGATGGCCAACCAGTTTACGGAACACTCACTGGAATTAGGGATGGCGTACTGACCGGTACGTTTGCTAACCGTGATCCGCTTGCCTGTAATCTTTGGGTTGATGATGGTGCCTCTTTGGTGCTCGTTCCCGTCACGGAGAATCGCCCGTGTACATATAATGAGGACTGCTTCTTCTACGAGCAATGTGCAAAGGCGTATGGTGATTGCGATGGCGTCGGAACTTGCATCCTTAGATGGATGCCTTGTATATTTATAGTGTGGCCTACCGTTTGCGGATGCAATGGAGTAACATATGAGGCTCCGGGCGGTGCGTGTGATGCTTATTGGGCGGGTGTGAATATAGATTATATGGGCCCTTGCGGCCATTACTTGGGTGACCTCAATTGGGATGGAGATGTTGAGCTGCATGACCTTTCTATCCTTGCATCGGCATGGTTAGCTGGGCCCGGAGATGATATGTGGAATCCCGATTGCGATATTGACTGGCCTGCCGATAACTCCATCGATATGAGAGATTTCGCTGCCTTGGCCAGAGATTATCTCAGAGACCCGTTGTACTAATTTTGGCACCAACGCTCTTTTGTTAGGCCTTACAATTTTCGAAACGGACAATAAGAAATAGCACGAATCTGCTACGCTCTTACTGCTCGGCCTCGGTGGTCTGATTTTGAGAAGGAAACGATAAAAATAGGCTCTTTTTTACTTGGCCTTTGGACTTAACAGCTATACAATTTCGCCAAGTCAAATTTGGGGTTATTTTAGAAAGGGAAAGAAAATGAAAGCCAAGTCAGGGATAGCCATAGCAATTATCATAATACTTTTATCAATAACAGAAGTTTCCTATAGCTCGATTGAGAATCCTGTAACACGAGAAGAATTTGAGCAAAAAGTGCAACAACAGCAAGCTAAGATTAAGGAATTAGAGACTCTTGTCGCTGAACAAAAAAAACAAATACTTGATTTGAAGTGGGAAATTTATCACCTTAAATATGGAGCGGACCCAAATAAAACTGAGCAGCCAAGAGACAAGGTAGTAGAAAATAAAAAGCTACAAACCATTATTGAAAACCAAAAGACAGAAATTACGGAACTCAGGGCTAAACTGAAACGTGTTACATCCAAACTCCAGCAAGCCACGGCAAAGGTTGCGCCCGCAAAAGCTAAAGGTACAAAGAAAACTAAGAACAAAAGATTCAATGTTGCAAATGGCAATGAAGAAATTACTGAGGTCAGAAAACCTGCAAGAAGAGTTTTGAAAAGGATAAACCTTAACAAAACCGGAAAGGGGCCCCCAATATTTCAAAAAGGAATAGATGAGAATTATATAAGAATTGGGCCAGGAATGGAATATGAAAATGATGATACTGGAGCGCTGTTTGAGGATGATAAGCTATATGTTCTGGAGGAAAAGAACGACTGGATACGTTTCAGGGTTACGGAGAAAGACCTCGGATGGTCAGCCTGGATAAGAAAGAATTTAACAGATTCGTTTTCTCTCTCGCCTGTGAAGGAACGAGCTAAGCGTATAGCAAAATTTGGTGAACCTCCGCAAAATAGTGCTTGGGACGGTTCTGTGAGATGTGTAAAAGATTATCTTAAGGCTGTAGCAAAGGACCCAGATAGTCTCAGATATGAGAATTGGTCCAAACCATATTATTCTGAAGATGGCTGGCTGGTAAAGTGTGATTATCGAGCTAAAAATAGTTTTGGTGGCTATGTGAGAGAAGTCAAGTGGTTCATAATTCGACACGGTATAGTGGTAGATGTTAAGGACTTCGATACATATAAGATTAGTCCTTAATGTTGGTTAAAAGCAAACCGGCCTCAGTGCGGTGATTTTGAGAAAGAAAAGATAAAAAGCTTGACATCTCCTCTTTATGTACCTGACAATACAAATCGTTTGTGGCAGGGTTCTAATATATGCTGTTAATGGGAGTATTTCAATTATGCTCGGGGCAAGTTATGCCGGAGAATATCCTCAATAAAATCGCGGAAATCGAGCAAAAAAACGACCTTGATATATGGGCCTGTCTTCTGGCTGCCGTCATAATCGCCGCTATAATATGGTTTTTAAGGAATTTTCCGATTGATTTTTATGAAAGGGTTTGAAAATGTATGCTAAAAAAATTGTCCTTTTAACAATCTGCCTTGTCCTTTTCTCTTTTACAAATCGGCCTGTTAAATCAAGTGATAGGTGGGAGCGACAGGAGATTAAGGAGCGCAACGAGGCCCGCGAAAGAAGTGCCGAATTGCAGGATAAAAAAATCGCCGATTTTGAAAACAGGCAGTCCGAACGCAGAGCCCGTAATAAGCAAAAACAGGAACAAGAGGCCCTTAAGCCTCCGCGCCCCGTCAAGCCTGTTAGGCAAACTACCTCCGCTCTTAGCCTGCGTATTTTGAAACTTGAGCAGGAAGTCGAGGTTCTTTCCGATATTGTTGAGGTTTTGCTGGAACGCGTTGCCGCTCTCGAAAATCCCGCTCAAAAAATTGAGGCACAGGAAAAACCGAAGGAAGTCATAATTGCTCCGGGCCAGTTCAAAACCCTGCCTGCCGGCACCCCTTAATCCCATTTATTGAGCTGGCATTTTGACTCTTCGACTATCAACTTTGCCGGATTGAAACACTTGCAAATCCGGCAGTACAACCGCCCCAACTCACCGCTGTTGCTACCTTCTGCTCGGAACCTGTTTTATCCGTACGCCTGCGGCGTACTTACTGTAGGTTTCCTCGTTGCGGCCT
>CAZTKW010000483.1:0-3452 GCA_964614315.1 uncultured Pirellulales bacterium | reverse complement strand
AATGAACAAAAAGTTGAAAAATTGAAAAAAAAGTTACAACATGACTCGTTTTATTGTGTTTTTTTATACAAATTTGCACACCCGAATCAAAAATCTCCTTCTGTGTTAAAATAGATAAGATAGGGAAAGAGGGGGAAGGGGAAAATTAAAAAGGAAAAAATGGGTGGCCCCTCGGGGGCAAGCTGTCCCTAGTTTTCTTCATTCCTGACTGGTTTCCCGTCCTGCCAGACAAACTTTACTTGATGGAAAGCCATAATTCTTACAGGAGCCCCATCTGGAATATCATAAGGGGTGAAGGATTTCAGGGCATCATGGTCCGGATTCAAAACAATACTTGTGATGTCTGAAATTACAGTATGTTCTTCAAAAACATCTTCAAAAATAACTTTTTTAGTCTTTTTATACCGCTTTGGAATCCACGAATCTCCTATTTGCTGAAAATCCAAAACCTCAACAGTCATATCACTTGAATCATTTTTCGGTATCTTCGCTTCACCATAATAATCACCTCCTTTTCGCAGAACGTGTAATTTGACAATATGATAATCATGTGTTGGATCAATCCAGAGTGTATATCTGCCTTTTTCTTTTACTACCGCATCTATAACATAACAATTTACACCTCTTAATTCTTCCTGTCTTAGCTCAAGGTCTTCAGCACGATTCAATACTTCCTCTATCTGCCTGCCGCTATCACCACGAATGTACCCCATCATCAAACCAGGAACTGTTGAGTTTTGTACGAATTCTGTATAGCTTTTCGGAACACCTCCCGGATCCTTTACTCTGTTCATCATCACATGGCCCTTCGCAGGAGTAGCGCTACGAGAATAAGAATAAAAGTTTTCCCCTTCCCACAGCCTGCTGACATACAGCGGCTGATCTTCAGGAACATCGGGATAAGCCATATTAATATTACCCCACATATCACTGGAGATCCTACCCCTGACACCATCAAATCTGAACTCAGAAGCGCCATACAGTGTATCGCTCCAATTATACGCAGGACAATTATACGTATTTTCCATCTTAACCTTTATAATAAAAGAAGTTAAATTTTTTCTTGCTTCTGTAAATCTGCGCAGCACTTCCCTGGCATCCGGCGAATTCGCTGCAAAGATGGGAACCGATACAGATAATATGCCCGGAATACTTACGAGTAAAAGATACTTTACCTTATTCATTTTTTCTCCCTTAAGAAAACGTTTACCAGACCATTTTAACAATTGGCGATTTAGTTATTGTTTTGGGTCGTCTTTTGATTTTTCAAATAATACAGCACAGTTAGGCATACTATTACTGTAATTGCCGCAACTGCTGCACTTATGACTGCTACAATAATTGAACGGACAATCACATTACCAGATAGCGACAGAATATGTGGCATCATTGGTCCAAGAAACCCACCTACTGCTCCTCCTACTGCTCCTCCTATTGCCGCACCAACATTTATTTTTTGTTTCTTCTCCATAATTCAACCTTTCCTATTTGGCTAAAATCACCGCACTATTTTAACGATTGGCAGGCTCATCATCCATTTTCCGGAATTTTGATACGTTTTTTGCACCGTGGACACTTCGCCATTTTGCCGGCATATTTCACGGGCGCTTTAACCTTTTTTCCGCAAGGACACATAAACCGAATCAGCCGTTTCTTAGATTGGTCTAATTCAGACGGCGTCTTCTCAATATCAACGGTTTTCCTGTCCAAATTCAGCATCGGGACAATTGGAGGAGGCTGGGGCTTTTGCGTTTCCAAATCGTAGGGGAACATTCCGGGGTTGGCACCATATAAGTCCGGAGGCGGCTGTTTTCTCTGTGCCCACATTTGCAACAGCGATTTCTCGTACCTCTCCATTACAACCCAATTCATTTTCAACATAAAGAAGGCCAGGCCAAAACCGGCGGCGAAACCTCCAAGATGAGCAAAATAAGCTACGGCTCCTCCTCCCCTTGCCGCTCCAAATATGTCAAATGCAAGCCAAAATAAAATCATCCAGAAGCTGCTAAGAGTAAACGGCCGGACAATCGGCCGGAAAAAGTAAATCCATAGAAAAAAGCAGGTTATGTCATTTTCAAAAAAGAAGACAAGGTACATCCCGACAACGCCCATAATAGCACCGCTTGCCCCTATAACGGGCCCCCCATGGAAAACCAAATGTGCAATACCGGCCAATATGCCAAGGATAATATAAATCGGCACATAAGCCATATTACCAATCTTGGCACATACGGCATTACCAAATATCCAGAGAAAAAGCAGATTACCTAAGAGGTGGATAAGGCCTCCGTGCAGCCAGATATGCCCGAATAAACCTTTTATTTTACAGCCGTCCAAAATAAAAGGCCTAATTTTGGCCAAAACAAAGTAATCCCAGAGTATTTGCTGTTTGACGAGCTGGTCTTTGAAGCTTTCGAAAAAATCCTTCTGCGGCAAAGTATTTTCGACTTTGTCATAGGTCTTATCAACCGACTGTTGAATCTCTTTAAGCTGCCGCTGGTCAACTCCCAGCTCTTTAGCTACCTCTACGGCGGAGTGATTTTCGAACTCCTTAAGCTTGTCCGGGAGTTTAGCTTCCTGTTCCATGATACTATTGGTCTGAAAGACAAAGGCCGCAATTATCCCTATGACTATTAACCAATTGGAAACAGGCCAACGTTCCTGTGGAACATCAACTCGCCACGGTATTATCAAAACATCGCTCCTAAAAAATATTACCGTCCCTCAATAATCGCCGAACCGCCGAATTTTAAGCTTTTTCCACAGCATCAATATTTTATCCAATAAACATTGAAATGGCAAATATTTTCCCTCCTTTTTCCTTGATTTGCAAAGTGAAGAACTCGGACCAAATGGCTTGGTATTGTTATTATTATGAATATGTAATGGGAAAGATGGCTGGATATATGATGACATGGAGGACGTGCGGAACACGGCTTAAGTGCTCCCCCAGCACGCGGGTGAGGTCAGAGCAGTTGAGCAAACCGCCCTGCAGCACAGGTAGCAAAATGATGTGTAGGCACCTGGCGGAGTTGAAAAAAAAGGGTGAAAAAAATAAAAAGACTTGACAAAGGTCGGGGGGGAGTATATAGGTAACAATACAAATGTGCGAAATTTCGGAGGAGTATCCTCGAAACTTCCAATATACGGTAGTATGCGCTGCAACTTCGTTGCAGCAATGAGTTAGTGCATTTTGTAGATTAGCGAAATAATCGTTTGGCCGTGGAGTTAGACGATGAGCGAATGGAAAATTTCAAATCATTAACACTTTTTTAAGGAGGACATGTCATGTCTTGTAGAAATTTACTTTGTTTGATGGCTTTTGTATTGCTGCTTGGGATGGCTGGGGCACCTGTGTTCGCCACCGATTACCACATTGATCCGGTCAGCGGCAGCGACAGTACCGGCGACGGAAGCTTAGGCAATCCGTGGGAGACGTTTGCAAATATCCA
>CAZTKW010000482.1:1300-3453 GCA_964614315.1 uncultured Pirellulales bacterium | reverse complement strand
TGGGGGTGGGGGTTTTACCTAGGGCACCAGCTTTCTATCTGACTATTGAGCTGAAACTTGGAAAAAACGTCAAAAAATTGAAAAAAAAGACGAAAAAAGTTCAAAAAAGTTAAAAAAAAGCGGCAAAAAGAAGAAAAAATGAAAAAAAAGTGACAAAAAGGTGCAAAAAACGCACAGGTTTTTAAATTGGGGCCGCGGGGGCTTTAAAATGTTAAAATGGGCAGTTTTTTGTGGGGCAAAATTCGTCTCTCAAAATGAGTCTTTGTAAAATGTTAAAATAGGCAAGATGGGGGGACTTCGCAAGGGAAAAATTAGCCCCAGATGAGCACTGATAAAAAGCTGGCTAAAATGTGGGCTGTTAATTGAATGGATATATTGGATAGAAAAAGTCGTGTCGGCATAGTGGAGCCGGATAATTTTATTAAAGATGTAGTCAGAAGCAAGGTTGTTTGTGAGTTGAGTAGAATAGGTAAGGTGTGGAGATGTACGGGTGGGCTTGTAGCTGGCGGGGGAACAGTGGACGGGGTTTTTAGGGTTAAGTGGATATAAAAAAGCGTGGCGGTTTTTTATGCCGCCACGCTTGAAAAAGACTTCACTATCAGGCTACATAAGTCCCGAGATTACTAATTGGTAATCTCAATGAAGCAAATCTTCGGATTGTCAGCACCTGTCGCCGGCTCGATTGTTAAACGGCCGTCAGTTACACTGACCTGAATGTTGTACTCGTCAAAATAGTCCTGGCCATCAGGGTCAGTGCATACCGTGCCTTCAACGTCCATTGTGTTTGTCATATCGGGGTACACCGGGTCGCCAAAGACAACCCAGACATCATACGTTCCATTGTCCAATCCAATCTCCCACGTATTGGTGTAGAAGTGATTGAGCGTGTCGTATCGCTGGTCAGAATCTACACCACGGTCGCGAGTCTGAGTGCTTGTAGTTTGCCAGCCATAGGACAGGCCGTTACCCCGGTCACCGTAAACCGCGCCGGAATCCGGCTCATATCCTGCGGGAACCTGCGAAGCAGCCGGCTGGAAATTAATCTTGATTGTCACAGCAGCAGCTTCGGTAGTAAAGCTCCAGACATTACCTGTTGTCGTGCCGGCGGCGTTGATTTCATCGATACGCCAGTAATAGGTCGTATCATTGGTCATTGTGCCCGGGTCAAAGGTTGTGGCTGTCTGGTTGCCCTGGAATGTTCCGGGGCTGGTTGTGCCAAAGTACACATCACTTGAGGTCGAGTCAGTGCCTGCCGTCCAGCTTAAATCCGCATCGATACTGACATCAGTTGCACTATCAGCGGGGCTTGGGTTGGAAGCCTGTCCGGGAGGCGTTGCGCCAGTGGTGTATGTTACAATGAGCTTCGGCCGGATAGAGGCAGTACTGTCATCCGATGAGGCAAAATACCGCCAACTGTCGACACTGGCCACATCATCGGAGTTTACAAGCATACCATAGTTGTTAGCCGGTGTTGCTACCCAATCGGCTACCATGTTTGTAACCGTCCATGTTTTGTATTCATTATTGGTGGTATTTAGTACCTGTAAATCTTCAGCGGCAGCTATGTCGCTTTGGCCGCCGTCAGCGCCGCCGGTCCACGGGTTGACGCCGTCATAAGTATTCCAGGTGCAGGCGCTAACGAGGGGATTAAGGTTGATGATTTTATGTACAGGTACGTCATAAGAAGAATCACCACCTGTATCGACCTGATACAGATACAATGTTGCTTCTGTAACCGCTGCATCAGTTGGGATTGAGGAGAGGTCCCATTGGATAATAGTCGTGTTGGCGATTGTATCGGTCGGCCAGTTATAGACACACAAATAAACACTATTTGAATAGTTATCGTCGCCACCACCACCGGACCTGGTATAAGTATCTTCTATTGTGCCGGGGTGGTCAGTATTGACTGCATCACCAAATTCCTTAGTCACGGGTTGACCTGATGTGATTGTTGTAAAGCTCCAGACAGAACCGGTAGTAGTACCTCCGGCGTTTATTTCATCTATACGCCAGTAGTAGGTTGTATCATTATCCATCGTGCCGGTGTCATAAGTAGTTGCGGTCTGGTTGCCCTGGAATGCGCCGGGGCTGTTTGTGCCGAAGTAGACATCACTTGAGGTAGAGCCTGAGCCGGCAGTCCAGCTTAAATC
>CAZTKW010000482.1:0-1290 GCA_964614315.1 uncultured Pirellulales bacterium | reverse complement strand
AATCTGCATCGATATCCACATCTGTTTCGGTATCGGCGGGGCTGGGATTGGTTGCCTGAGCGGGCGGAGCGACGATGGTTGTGAAGCTCCAGACATTTCCAGTTGTAGTACCATTGGCATTGACCTCATCGATACGCCAGTAGTATGTCGTACTATTAGCCATTGCGCCGGTGTCAAACGTATTAGCGGTTTGGTTGCCCTGGAAGGAGCCTGGACTGGAAGTACCGAAGTAGACATCGTGACTTGTGGCGCCAGAGCCAGCAGTCCAGCTAAGGTCGGTGGCTGTACTTACACCGTTTGCGCTATCAGCGGGGCTGGGATTAGTAGCCTGAGCCGGGGGCTGTGGGGCCGCTTCTGTTGTGAAGCTCCAGACATTGCCCGGATTCCATCCATAGGGATTGAATTCGTCGACACGCCAGTAGTATGTCGTATTGTAACTCATTGTGCCGGGGTCGAATGTTGAGCCGGTAAAGTAGCCCTGGAAATCGCCCGGGGAGGTTGTTCCAAAGTACATATCGTGTGCAGTAGCTCCTGCACCGGAGGTCCAACTCAAATCAGTGGTAATGCTGACAGAAGTAGCGGAGTCAGGCGGGCTTGGATTAGAAGCCTGTCCAGGAGGTGAGCCGCCAGCTTCTGTTGAGAAGTTCCAGACGGAGCCTGTAGTTGTTCCTGCTGCATTGACCTCGTCGATTCGCCAGTAATATGTCGTATCATTGGTCAATGTGCCCGGATCAAACGTATTGGCCGTCTGGTTGCCCTGGAAAGAGCCGGGACTGGAAGTTCCAAAGTACACATCGTGAGAGGTGGCATTGGTCCCTGCTGTCCAGCTAAGGTCAGCGGTTGTGCTGACATCAGTAGCACTGTCAGCCGGGTTTGGATTATTCGCCTGGCCGGGTAGTGCAGCACCGGCTGTTGTAATCTCAATGAAGCAAATCTTTGAGTTGCTTGAACCAGCAGCCGGGGAGATTGTCAGACGACCATCTGTAACACCAACCTGAATGTTGTATTCATCAAAGTTGTCCTGACCGTCGGGGTCAGTACAGACCGTGCCTTCAATGTCTATTGTGTTTATCGCATCGGCGTACGCCGGGTCACCACAGACAAGCCACACATCATAGGTCCCATTGTTCAGGCCTATCTCCCATGTATAGTCTACTCCGAACGGTTGCATGTGGTTAAGTGTGTCGTACCTTTGATCCGGGTCAACCCCGCGGTCACGAGTTTGATTGAGTGTCGCATCCCAACCGTAAGTCAGGCCGTTACCCCGGTCACCGTAAACCGCGCCGGAAT
>CAZTKW010000481.1:0-3454 GCA_964614315.1 uncultured Pirellulales bacterium | reverse complement strand
TAAACCCAGGGCGCTCAAATCAAGTGCATAAGCATTGCTAATGCAATTTTAGCCATGGCTAATATAGCTGTTTTCAGGCCTTAATCAGGGTTTTTCTTAAGTAAACCTCTTTTGTCGTTAAGAATTATCAAAAAAAATTAAAAAATTTTATTTTTTTCTCTTTTTCCGTTGACATTATTGGACCAGAGAGTATAATAAGTAATATTCTATAAGCTAATGGAGATAAGGGTGAAAGGGTTTTGTTATATTCCTTTTCGAACTTTTGCTCCAAGGAAGAAGGAGAAGGTGTTGAGAAGAAAGAGGAGTTGAGGTGAAGAGTCGTATTGGGAGAAAGTTTGTGTTGGGGGTTATAGTATGTACACTTTCATTTTGTATTCCTTCTACATGTCTTTATGCCCTTACCCTTCCATTCGAAATTTTCACTAACAATGGTGAATGGGGTACAGGTGGTAGCAACTTCGGCGACCCTGCTTTAGACCTTACCGTCGATGTGTATAATGGCGGCTCTACTGTCAGTTTCGAATTCCACAATAACAGCGTCTCGCCTCTGGTGGATGTAGCAATCACCGATATTTATTTTGATGATGGCACTCTATTGGCAATATCAGGAGTGACAAATGGTCCCGGTGTTGATTTTACCAAGTTAGCCACACCTACAGAACTGCCGGGAGCTACCATTCTTGTCCCACCTTTTGAAACCACCGACCAGTTCAGCGCCGGCGCCGACCCGCCCCCTCCGCATAACGGAGTGAATCTGGGTGAATGGGTTATTATAAATTTTGATTTACAGGGAGGCGGTACACTTCAGCATGTCCTCGATGAATTGAGCGACGGAACCCTGCGAATTGGCCTCAAAATTCAGTCCTTCCCAGGCGGCTCAAGTGAATCGGCTGTAAATGTTCCTGAGCCGGCGACGATTTGTCTGCTTGGTCTCGGCGCTTTAGCCTTGTTAAGAAAACGCCGAACTTGAATCCAAAATCAACTTTCGCTGTAAATTGAACAGTTGTGAATTCAGCACCATGTCTATTTGCTTCTCTTGCGGTTTTAAGCTTGTGGAACCTGTGTGATTCGTTTTGTCAATTCTTCCAGTACCACATCCATTTCGGGGTCGCTGTCTTTGGCCTGAGCTATCTTGTTGCAGGCGTGCATAACCGTGGTATGGTCGCGCCCGCCTAAATGGCCGCCTATCTCTTCAAGGCTGTGCTTGGTCAACTTCCTCGCCAGATACATACATATCTGACGTGGCTCGGTAATGCTCTGACTGCGTCTCTTGCTCTGCAAATCGGCAAGGCGAACGTCGAAATAGGCTGTCACTACTTCGGTAATATCCGTAATGCTTATATGTCTGGCCGTCGATTCAATCTGGCCATGTAAAGCTGTCTGAGCCAGCTCAAGCGTAATCTCCTTTCCGGTAGTGGTAGCCACGGCATAAATGGTTGTCAAGGCGCCTTCCAGTTCCCTGATATTTGCATGTACTTTGCGTGCAATATACTCGGCTATCTCATCGGAAATACTCAGTCCGCGAAGGTGTGCTTTTTTCTGCACGATGGCGACCCGCGTATCATGGCTCGGTGGATCGATTTTGGCAACCAGCCCCCAGCTAAATCTGCTGATAAGGCGCTCTTCGAGAGAAGGTATCTCTGCAGGCGAACTGTCGGAACTGAGAATAATTTGTTTGCCGTTGTTATAAAGGGCGTTAAAGGTATGAAAAAATTCCTCCTGACTTTGCTCGCGCTCCCGCAGAAACTGAACATCGTCGATTACAAGCGTATCGACGGTGCGAAACTGGCTTTGAAAGCCTGCCGAATTCCCTTCCTCGATAGCCCTGATAAACCTGTTAACGAATTCTTCGCAACTCAAAAACGCAATTATTGCCCCATTGGTTCCTTGCCTTGATTCGCTGCAGACTGCGTGCAAAAGGTGCGTTTTGCCCAGACCTGAATTGCCGTAAAGAAAAAGGGGATTATAAGTGTCACCCGGAGACTGGCTCACAGCTACACAACTTGCGTGGGCAAGACGGTTGCTCGGGCCCACAACGAAATTATCAAAGGTATAGTCAGGGTGCAGTTTAAGCTTGGTTTCATGGCGCTGCTGTTTAGTAGAAGGCTTTTTCTCGTGGTTGACATTGAAATCTATGCTGACAAGATGACCTGTTATCTGCTGGGCGGCCCGAGTGAAACTGCTTTTGCAATTATCTGTTAAAAACTGGACCGTCGCTTCGTCGGGGCAGCCTATCTTAAGCGAACCGCCGTTCAAGTGAACTAAAGCCAGCTTATCGAACCAGTTACGGGTGTTTACCGGGTCAAGTGCCTTTGCACGTTCGAGTATGTCGGCAAAAATATTCTCAACTTCCTGGATTGCCAAAGTGCCCTCCTTTGATAAATATTAACTCACGTGCAAAGAACTCTTGTCAGACTAAAACATCCCTGTTAAAATTTCCATAATCTCAAATCAAACCGCTCATTCGCATTGAACAAATAGTCTCCTCGATAAAAGCGGTAGTGGGAATTTAACTGTATCTGTCTGGTTTGTCAAAGAAAAATCTCAAAGTTGCGGTAAAAAAATAAAATTTAATCAGCTCCCGATTTACCGACAGGTTTCTCACTTGAAATTCTCATAAACATCTGCGAAACTTAAGCCTAAAATAATCAACAGTAATCAGCCAATCAACAATGAGGACGCAGTTATGGGAATTTTCACTAAAACCGCTAATTTTTTCAAAGAGCGCTTGGGCAAAACCCGCGATAAAATCAGTTCTTCTCTTTCGGCGGTTCTGAGCCTGGGCAGAAATATCGACGAAGACTTGCTCGATAAACTGGAAGAGACACTCATAAGCGACGATATCGGCGTGGAAACGACCGACAAGCTCATTACAGAACTGCGAACAGCCTACCGCGAAAGGCAAATCGCAGCCACCGATGATATTGTCCCGTTCTTAAAAGAACACATCAAAAGCTACTGGCCCCATCGCGACAGACAATTACATATCGCACAGACCGGCCTGACCACCATCCTGGTCGCCGGCGTCAACGGCACCGGCAAAACCACAAGCATCGCCAAACTTGCCCACATACTGAGTCAAAACAACAAAAAAGTCATCGTTGCAGCCTGTGACACATTCCGTGCGGCTGCTGTGGAGCAACTGACTATTTGGGCCGAGCGCATCGGTGTTCAGATAGTAAAACAAAAATCGGGCGCCGACCCGGCCGCCGTGGCCTTTGACGCCTGTGAAGCCGCTGTCGCAAGGGCTACCGACTTTCTCATTCTCGACACCGCCGGCAGATTACACACGCAAAAGGATTTGATGAGGCAGCTAACAAAAATCCGTGACGTTGTAACCCGCAAAACAGGCGCCCCACCCAATGAAGTTCTGCTGGTTCTCGATGCCACTACCGGCCAGAATGCAATCGCCCAGGCAAAAATGTTTACGGAAGCCATTGACGTTACGGGAATA
>CAZTKW010000480.1:0-3467 GCA_964614315.1 uncultured Pirellulales bacterium | reverse complement strand
TGGGAACATTGCCGCATATAGCCAGGTTTACACCATTGAGTTTAATGTCTTGATATTGATTCTGGAGCCTGAGCATAGCGGCTTTGATGTAATTACCCCAATCCCCGGCTGTGCTGTAGAGCATATTGCGCACCCAATCGCTGTTGATAAAGTTTAACCAGTCGCTCCATGCAAACCGACCAATCAACTCGGAGATATTGAACTTTACCGGTTTAAACTTTATAGGCTCAGTATTTACCGCTATTACGTTGTTGTCCTTTCGGACTCCGGCAACGGCAATTGTCTCACGGTTTATCGCCAGAAAATTATTAAAGCCCCCACGGTGGTCAACGTGCCTGCCCATCAGATTTAGTCTGCCGGGTGCCCGGATAATACACACTTTTTCGTCGTATCCGAACTTTTTGCCATAGCACATAAGGACAGATATCAAATCTTTGCATTTTTGTTCATGTAGATTTTCGTGTTGACCGTAAATGTTTTTCAGCCATCGTTTAAGACCTGGCTTTTGCTCTTTGATTTTGCTTAGCCAGTCACTCACGGTACAATACTGATTTCGCTTTAAGAGAGGCTGACTTGTTGTAGCAACACTTTTCTCTCGCCGTTTTTTCTTTCGTCTTACATAATCCTGGATGGCCAAAAGGTCATCGGGCGAATTGAAACCTTGTATCCACTCAGGTGCATTTATCCGTACGCTGCGCACCTTGAATTTACTCCTGTCCTGTTCATCTTTGATGCTTGCCAGATGTTTTACAATGTCCGTTAGATAATATTCGGCTTGTGCATTGTCGTTATTTATCATTCCGACACCCTGATAGAAGACATCCGCTCTAAACAGGTACAGACTGGGGTTAATTTCTCTACAGTTCTTTTCAATTTGCTTAGCCGAGTATTTTTTACCGTTTATCCTGAGATTATATTCTTCCGACTGTAATATCTTTGCCAGTTCTCGTTTCTCTATAGTCTTTTTCTTTTTTGTTAATGAAATAAATTCTGCTGCAACCACGGCTTGTTTTTTAGGCTCACTTATGTGTTTATTTATTACTCTGAGAATCCTCTTGGTGGTCAGGTTCTTATTTTTTGCCAGATGCTGCCTTAGTTCGTCGGCTATCGCCTGCTTTGCCAGGTCGGGTTTTTCAATTATATCAAGGGCTTGACCTGTCTCGTCCAGGAACACTTTGCCTTCCGAGCCTCGTACCGACTTGAGTTTTGGTATTGTCAAAAATGCCAGGTCGACATGTTTTTTTATGTATCCGCTGACCAGACTTGCTATGGCCGCCTCTTCTATGAATTTGTCCCCCAGAGTGACCAGAACATTGCCGCCGAATCCGATTGTTTGTAATGCCTCAGAGGCTATTTTTGCTGCGTGCCCGGTTCCCAGTTGAGGTTCCTGATAAACGTACATAAGCCCTGGATGTTCTTCGTTGGTGGTTTTGAGCACATCTTCGGTTTTTGAACCAACAACAATGAGAAACTTCCTGAACTGTTGTTTTTTAAAAGCGGTTATAAGTCGATTGATGGCCGGAACTGAATCAATCTCGAAGCAAACCTTTGCCAAATCGTTTCTTCCCATTCTGGCTCCCTTGCCGGCGGCCAGAATTACCACTATAGTTTGCTCTGCAATGGTTTTGTGCGTCGTCATTTGCTTTTCCTTAAATCAATTGGCTAAGAATAATATAATACTTTGTTGTTTTTACGCCGTCAAGCAGCATAGTCATTACACCAGAAGTCGCCGGCTTACAGAATTTGAGGGTCTTTCTCTTTTTCGTTTTGATAATACCTGAACCTGTCTGTATATAATCTTATCAGTTTATATAGTCAAAAAGGCCTGCAGAATTGCTATTGATGTTCTCAAATTCCAATTGACAACTGATGATTTACAATCGACAATTGGTAATTGATTATGGTTTTTACGTTGCACAGATACATATTTCGTGAGGCTTTCAGGGTTTTTGTCCTTGCCACGGTTGCACTTACGCTGATACTAAGCCTCGGCATGGTACTTCGGCCGGTACAGGACTACGGCGTCGGACCTCGGCAGGTTGTTCATCTTATGGTCTATTTTCTGCCTATCACCCTGACGTTTGTATTGCCGATAGCTGCATTGTTTGCAGCCACTCTGGTTTACGGCCGGTTCGCAGCCGACAACGAGCTTAACGCCTGTAAGGCAAGTGGAATCTCACTTTTGACATTGCTTTATCCGGGTCTGGCTCTGGCGATTATGGTAGCGATAGCAAATCTGCTCCTGAGTTTTCACGTGATGCCGGCTTTCGTACAACGTGCGGAAAAATCTTTTAAGGATGATGCCAAACAAATACTTTTCCGCAATATTCAGCGCAGAGGTTTTTATGACCTGGACGGAAAGTATCTGATTTATGCCGACAACGCCAACTTGGAAAATGAGACCCTTACAGGTGTGGTTATCACCAATGTCAAAGACTCCAGAATCGAAGATGTTGTGCTCGCTGAAAGAGCAAAGGTGCGTTTTAATTCGACTAAGAGGTTTAATGAGGTTCAAATAACGGCTCATAACATATACCAAATAGGCTTTGTCGACGAAGAGTGGTTTAGTCGCGGTGAATCAATATCTTTTACCAGGGAGTTTCCTCCGCTGATGGCTGACAGCATAAAATTCAAAAATATTGATGAAATGAAAAAAATCAAGGTTGATCTGATGCGGTTTTATCCTATCGCAAAAAAGGCCCATGAAGTTTACACCCAATTTGCCGCCGAGTTGTTATCGCGGGATATTTCCGGCAGAATAGCTGATAACACCGACAGGTTCTATACATTACACAGCGGAGAGAAGTTCGTCGAGTTTACCGCCGCCCAATGCAGTGCGATGGACGAGCAAAAAGTCGAATTATTCGGAGATGTTGTGATACACGAATATGATTCGGTCATAGAATCCGACCAGGTCAAAAGGCGTCTTTTGCGTACTTTGCAATGTCCGCGGGCGGTGCTGTATATCGAGGGGGAAGAATTTGATCCTACGGTGGCGCTGGAGATGTATAATCCGGCGTGGCAGATGCCGAATGGAAACGAAGGCAGGGTGGCCGGCCGACCGCGAATCCGAGGCTTGATACTGCCAAAGACGGTAACAGACAGATTCGAAACCAAGGATGTTTTAAAGGCAGTAAATAGCGTATCGGTAGCTTCGGGACTTCCGGAAGGGCCAAGTAAAAAACTGGCGGGTTTGCAGAGTCAGCTGGAGAGAATAATAGTCGTCTCATTGCTTAAAATACGGGCTGAGGTGCATTCCAGGCTTGTTTTTGGTATAGGGTGCCTGGCGATGATATTGATTGGTGTAGGGCTTGGAATACTTAAAAAAGAAGGACATTTGCTTTCTGCATTCGGTATAAGCGCGATACCTTCGGCTGTGCTTATAGCGTGTATAATAAGCGGTAAACAGATATCCAAGAATACCGATGCCAATGTGATTTCCGGCATATTATTGATGTGGGGCGGGT
>CAZTKW010000479.1:0-3483 GCA_964614315.1 uncultured Pirellulales bacterium | reverse complement strand
ATAACCATAGCTCCACAAAAAGCACCGTTCCTCACATATCATCTGACTGTTCTAATATTAAACACCGGGCTCTGTAACCAGCCTTTTCAATGCCGCGATAATATCAAAATCCTCTTTCACCCGCAATCGCCGACAAGGGTGGAAAAACAGATTCTTGAAACTTCACGTAGTTTTTTGTATAAATAACACCCTCGAACGGAAAAATATGTCTTTAGATGCTTAAATGGAAAATGTAGGTTATAAAATAAATGGGAGGTTTCAAACTATGAACACTTTTAAAAAACTATCTCGCAGGGACTTTCTTGGCCGCTCTGTGCAGGCCGGAGCAGCCGGTTTTGGCGCATGCTGCGCTTTAACATCATGCAATTCCGCAGATTTGAAAAAGCCAAAAAAAGGCCAATTTCAAATCGCCTGCTATACGCGTCCCTTTAATAAGTATGATTACCTCACTGCCCTCGACACGATAGCCGAAGCCGGTTTTAAACATGCCGGCCTCATGAGTTCAAAAACAGGACTGGTTATTACCACCGCCACCACCGTCGAACAGGCACAAAAAATCGGAGAAGAGGTAAAAAGTCGCGGCCTTACCGTCGTCTCAATGTTTGGTGGAGATATCGGCGTTATGAAGTCCCTTCAAACAGGTATCGACGACATGAGAAAGCTGGTCGATAACTGTGCAGCCTGTGAATGCCCGAATATGCTTCTTTGCGGCCATTGGGACAAAAACTTCCAGGACGCCTTTTATAAAGCTGTCGAGGAAAACCTCGATTACGCCAAAGCCAAGGGCGTCAGTATGAACCTTAAGTCTCACGGCCCGTACAACGCCACAGGGCCCCAGTTGCGCGCTATAGCCGAAAAGATTGACCGCAGCAACTTTAACATCTGGTACGACCCGGGCAACACGCTCTTTTATTCAAAAGGCGAACTCGACCCGGTTGACGATGCCAAAACCCTGGATGGATTTGTAAAAGGTATGTGCGTAAAAGACTACGTGCATCTGAAGAAAGTCAACGTAACACCGGGAACAGGCCAAGTGGATTTTCCAGCCGTTATGGCAGCGCTGAAAAAAGGCGGCTTCACATCCGGGCCCTTAGTCGTCGAATGCTTAAAAACAGGTGAACTAAACCAATTGCTCGATGAGGCCAAAAAAGTCCGCCGCTTCCTGGAAAAACTAACCGCCTAAAAGACAAAAAGTCACCCGTGTCGTTAATATTTTTCTGAATTTTCAGGTTTTTTCTTACAACCAAACCACACCCCAAAACACCAAATTACCCGCAAAACCACAAAAATTGCACAACCATAATATTCATAATACCAAAAACTTAAAAAATTATTAGATAAACGTAAACATTTTATATATCCGGCAGACTTTGCTGGAACACATATAAACCCTTATTCTGAATGACAAACGGCTTTAATATCCGACACTCTTTCCCACGTCAGCCATAGGCAATGTCACATCGGATGAAAGGTACTATGGCCGGCGTGTGAGAATCTTAAAAAAGTGTTTAGAACCGAAAAGAAAAACTGTTCTTGAAAGAAAGGGATATAACAGTAAAATCTCAACAACAGGAGTTGAAATTGTCTCCTGAATAAAAAGTAAAATTGTCTCATTGTTGCTGACGACATACATTAAATGTTCTCATGACAAATGGTACAAAAAACTGGAGAGGGGTCAGGTAGTCTTAAATATCTCAAGAAGAAGGCACAAAAATGTAAGCATAATAAAAAGGATGTTAGTAATATGACGGTAAGAATAGATTTTGACAATGAAAAATATTTACAGGAACAGACGGCAGCCATCTTTGAGCGTGTAAATAAGTTCAACAATAAGTTATATCTGGAATTCGGCGGCAAACTCATGTTTGACAATCATGCGGCACGGGTGCTTCCGGGATTTGACCCGAACATTAAGATGCGCTTGTTGCAGCAAATGCGCGGCAATATAGATGTTATTCTATGTATCTACGCAGGGGACATTGAGAGAAAGAAAGTGCGGGCTGACTTCGGTATTACCTATGACTCAGACGCGCTGAAAACAATCGACGACTTCAAGGAATGGAACATCGATGTTACGGCTGTGGTCATTACACGGTATGCAAACCAGCCCGCAGCCAGGGCGTTCAAAAACAAGCTTGAACGCAGGGATATAAAAGTCTATACGCACAAATCTACCAAGGGTTATCCTACGGATGTTGACACCATCGTCAGCGACGAAGGTTATGGCGAAAACGAACCGATAAATACCAGCCATCCAATCGTAGTTGTGACTGGGCCCGGGCCAGGCAGCGGCAAACTGGCCACCTGCCTTTGCCAGATGTACCATGAATACAAAAACGGTAATGAGGTTGGGTATGCCAAGTTTGAAACGTTTCCTATCTGGAATTTGCCATTGAAACATAAGGTAAACGTTGCCTACGAGGCAGCAACGGTCGACCTCCAGGATGTGAACTGCATCGACTATCACCATTTGGAAGCATACAACAAAAAAACGGTCAACTACAATCGCGATATCGAAGCTTTTCCTCTCTTAAAGAGAATCATGGAAAAAATCACAGGCAAGGATGCCCCTTATAAATCTCCGACGGATATGGGAGTCAATCGTGCTGGTTTCGGAATTGTAAATGACCAGGCTGTCCAGCAGGCAGCGCACCAGGAGATTATCAGGCGGTATTTCAGATGTGCTTGCGAATACGCAATGGGGTTCGTGGATAGAGAAATACTGGACAGATCTGAACTCATAATGAAAAACATTGGTGCCGGCGTAGAAGACAGAGCCGTGGTATTACCGGCACGAAAAGCCGCACTAAAAGCGCAGAAAACCGGCAAGGGTAATGAGGGCATTTTTTGCGGGGCCGCCATCGAGCTCCAGGACGGGACCATTGTTACCGGCGAAAATTCTCCGTTCATGCACGCCGCGTCCAGCCTGGTTATCAACGCCACGAAGTACCTTGCGGGTTTGCCGAAAAAAATGCATCTGTTGCCGCAGAATATTACTGATTCTGTGAGATTCTTGAAGAAGGAAATACTCAATGGAAGAAGGATTAGTCTTGACCTTGAAGAAACATTAATCACCCTGAGCATTAGTGCAATATCAAATCCTGCGGCCCAGATGGCTGTCGAGCATTTGAAGCAGCTCCGCGGCTGTGAAGTTCATATTACTCATATTCCCACGACTGGCGATGAGGCTGGATTAAGAAAGCTCGGCGTCAATCTCACCTCAGACCCTGATTTTTCTTCTAAAAATCTTTTCGTTAGCTGATTGCTGTGCCGACAATGTTTTCCTTGTAGCAAAGACCCAACCTTCTTCTGACCATCGAAATCAATAGAAATATCGCACTGATTTGCTGTAATCTGCTTGTCGAATTCGCAAAGAAAATCCCTGCAACTGGACTACAACCAAAAGCCCAAATAGCCCAAATAGCCCACAAAACCACAAAAAACGATGAACCTTTTGAACATACGATTGTAAAAAGGGGCTAT
>CAZTKW010000478.1:0-3493 GCA_964614315.1 uncultured Pirellulales bacterium | reverse complement strand
ATATAATGATGATTAAAATCTTGGAAGATATAATGTATTTCAGGTTTGTAGCAGTAGCCAAGCCAAGAAGACTTTGAGTATTTAGATGAAAATGTTACACTATCCCAAAGACAGAGACCCGTCCTTTGATGCATTTAGAGGACTTGCAATAATTGCTGTTGTTGCAATTCATGCAATCCCCTGGCGTTGCTATTGGGATTTCCGTATTCTTGTTTATCGCCAGTTATTGGATTTTGCTGTTCCTGCATTCATTTTTATTTCTGGTTATTGGTCATCAAAAAATCCGCTTCAATCCTTGGAAGAATATAAAACATTTCTTATGAGAAGACTTTCACGGGTTCTTATACCGTACTTATTCTGGTCATTTATTTTTCTTGGATATACTGCTATAAAAAATAATGATATTGATGTGCACAAAATGGTATTCAAACTTTTGATAGGAGGAGCATCATTTCATTTTTATTTTATCATAATGATTGCTCAATTCTATATGATGACTCCAATTTTACAGTATATCAGTCAAAGGCGGTATGGTAACGAATTGATTTTTTTATTAAATATAGTGTATCTGTCCTTTTTGTATAATCTTCGTTTGCATAACCATTGGTTTGCTGAATATCCATATTATCTGATTCACACTCCTTTTTTTGGATGGACTATTTTTTATCAGATTGGATTATGGGTGGGAAATAATGATAATAAAATTCTTATTTCCCAAAACGAGCGTCTTTTTATTTTACCTGCAATATTAGTTTCGTTGTTGATGGCGGGAATAGAAGCAATAAATATATTATCAAAATATAATAATCTTGAATTTGCGGTATGTGTGTTAAAGTATTCTTCATTTTTATATTCTATATGTATAATTCTTGGTTTTATTTTAATAAGAGAATATTTTAAATACTGGCCAAAGTTCCTAACAACAATTGGTAATTACTCTTTTGGGATATATCTTATACACACAATTATTCTTAACAGGATTGTAAATATCATTCCTAAAACTAATATAATCAGTTCATACCAACCATTGTATGAATTAACAGTCATATTGATGACAATATCAATATGTCTTGTTGTGATAGGCATCACTCGAAAGCTTCTCCCAAGACCAATTTATAGTAAGATATTAGGTTTTTGACAGCTGAGTGAAGTGTAATGACGAAATTAATGAAGGCGGTACGGATTCATAAATATGGTGGTCCACAGGTGTTAGTATTTGAAGAAGTACCAAGGCCGGAACCGAAAGCGAATGAGTTACTGATTCGCGTTCACGCAACTAGTGTCAATCCGGTTGATTGGCAGATACGCTCAGGCCGACGCTTTAAGCTGAAAAAGCCTTTCTCATTGATTCTTGGCTTTGATGTATCAGGTATTGTGGAAGCAATCGGTAGCATGATTACCAATTTTCAAGTAGGTGATGCTGTGTATGGTATGATGGATATCCGGAAAGAAGGCGCCTATGCCGAGTATGTAGTAGCCCCAGAGACAAACTTTGCTCATAAGCCCAGAATACTTGATCATATTCATGCAGCGGCTTTACCTGTAGTTGCACTAACGGCGTGGCAGGCTCTCTTCGATGCGGCGGGAGTATCAGCTGGACAAAAAGTGCTTATCCACGCTGCAGCCGGGGGTGTCGGACATGTCGCAGTGCAGTTCGCTAAGTGGAAGGGAGCATACGTAATTGGCACGGCATCTGGCCGCAATGAAGATTTTCTGCGCAACATTGGTGTTGATGAGTTTGTAAACTATAGAACAACCCCGTTCGAGAATGTTGTTAGAGAAGTTGACGTGGTGTTGGAGGCAGTTAATCGGGATATCCCCGTTGAACCTGTGCGGGGTGAGACTTTGAAGCGTTCTTTGAGCGTGGTCAAAAAGAGCGGCATTCTCGTGTCGATCTGCGACACGAATGTATCCAAAACTGCTGCGGCATATAGTGTACGTGGTAAATATATTCTTGCACAAATAAATGCATCGCAACTTACTGAAGTTGCTAAATTAGTTTATGGCGGGTATGTAAAACCAACTGTCAGTACTGTATTACCTCTCAAGGAGGTACGTAAAGCACACAAACTAAGTCAGAAAGGGCATACACGTGGAAAGATTGTTCTGCAGGTGATTGAATGACATCTTCCAATCATGGCTAATTTGGTAAAGTTATATTAAAAATTATAATGCCAATATCATATGACTGTTAAATCTCATTACAACAACAAGAAACTTTTCGCAAAAGAAGCTTCAAGATAAAAATTGTATAAAATATATAACATTATAGTAGCATTTCAATGGACATAACACAAATACATAAATTAAGAACATCGGATAGTCCTCGCGTGTGTATATTCTCTCAGCGTCACCTGCAAAGGCTTGTCTCGAGATGCGCTGAGTATGAATTCGAGGATGTGATATGTGAAATTGACGACGCGGAGTTGTTAATTCCTGAGCCTCAACTCTGGTTTCCATTTGGCAAAAAGGTTTCGAACCAACTCGCGCGACGTTTCTCAGTCAATTTTGTCAATCCCGGCATCCGAAAATTACCATTCAACAGAGAATACGATCTTTTCTTTGCTATATGCCAGTTCCCAAGCGATTTACTATCGATGAACGTGATCAAAAAATGGCGGAGTCGCTGTCGAATCTCAATATGCTGGCTTGCGGAGATTTGGGCTTGCGAGGTGCACAAGCTGAAAGGCTGCTTGAATATACTGTCTAAATTTGACTATGTTGTTATCCCAACCAGTGAAAGCATTCAGAGCGTACAAGATACTATTCACCGGCCTTGTTTTTACCTGCCTCCCGGTATCGATACGATCCGATTCTGCCCATATCCAAATCCGCCGCTTCGTTCTATTGATGTATACAGCATGGGACGCAAATCACTGGTTACACACCGAGCACTTTTAAAGATGGCTGAACAAAAAAAGATTTTCTACATCTATGATACATTTGAAAAAATGAAGACTTTATTACCTAGAGACCATCGTATTTTGCTGGCTAATATCGCAAAACGAAGCCGTTACTATGTGGCGAATGCCCCAAAGATTAATCGGCAATTCGAGACAAAGGGCCAAAGCGGACTTAGCTATCGTTTTTTAGAAGGAGCAACTTCTGGTACTGTTATGATTGGAGAAGCTCGGCAGAATGAAGATTTCAGAAAGCACCTTGACTGGCCTGATGCTGTGATACAAGTGCCCTTTGATTCAGCGAATATTGCCGAAATCTTAGCGGAACTTGATTCACAACCGGAACGCTTGAAAAAAATCCGTAAAAACAGTGTTGTTCAGTTTCTTTTACGCCACGACTGGCTTTACCGCTGGAGAGCAATCTTGGATATTGCAGGGCTTAAACCGAGCTCTGCTCTTATCGAACGGGAGAAACGTTTGAAAGAACTTGCAGAAATGGCAAATAAGCCTTAGATATTTACCTTCGTGATTTGAAACATTAAATTTGAAACGATTATATAGTTTTTTATTAAGCCCTGACTTGTTAAATAACT
>CAZTKW010000477.1:0-3503 GCA_964614315.1 uncultured Pirellulales bacterium | reverse complement strand
GAATATCGGCGAAAAGGGGGCTATATTCGAAGCTACTCATGGCAGCGCTCCGAAGTATAAAGGCCAAAATAAGGTCAATCCGACAGCCTTGATATTGAGCGGAGTGCTGATGCTCAGACACATAGACAAAATGGCCGAGGCTGAAAGATTGGAAAACGCCGTAGCAGCGGTAATCGCCGAAGGTAAAAACGTAACTTACGATATGAAGCCGGACCGCAATGACCCGACCGCCGTCGGCACAAGCCAGATGGCCGACGCCATCATCGAAAAAATCAAAGTTTCTTAGCAGCTTTGGGCTTCGAGAAATTTAACCATATTATAGACGGTCAAATTATATGGGACATTCACCTGGTAATTTTCAGCCAGTTTTATAACGGCGCCGTTGAGTGCGTCAATTTCAGTTTTCTTTTTAGCAAGGATATCCTGTAGAGTTGATGATTTGTGTTCGGCTGTATCCGGCACTAGCTTTTTGTAGAAGACCTCAAGAAAATCTGCCGGCTTTTGCCAATGCGTCTGGTAACCCGAAGCGACCATAACATTAAATATTTCCTCTACTATATTGTTCATTATCGTTTGAGTGGATTCATTCTCCGCTAAAATTCCGTACGGAACATCGAGAATGGCCCCCAGGGGATTTAGAGCGCAATTATAGAGCATTTTGGCCCAGAGGTCTTTTTCTATATTATTAGTTTTCTCGGATGGAATACCGCCTTTGGTTATGAGTTCACACAGACTTTCCATACACGAACAATTGCACCTGAATAAACTGCCGATATGGATTGAGTCGGCGTGTACCGTTATTACAACTTCGTTATCTTCGACTCTATGGAATCCTGTAATCACGCGGGCATTGTAAATTTGTTCACTGCTGAAAAAGGATGAAAATACCCGGGCATTGCCCCAGCCGTTCTGGAAAAGCACTATTTTCGTTTTTACTCCAAAGAGTCGTTTATGAAGGGAAAGCTCTTTTGCAGCTTCGAGGGAATCAAATGATTTAGTGCATATTAGTATATAATCAAAGACTTGAGCCTGAATTTCACTCAGCCGACAATAATTGCCGAATTGCGAAGGTTCTGCGTGATAGTCGCCGAAAATACCTCTTCTTTTCAGGCCGTCCCTGCGGAGGGAAAGTACCGTTTTTTCCCTTGCGATAATAAGAACGTCGGCTTTTGATTTTATCAGGCAGCTTGCAATTCCGAGGCCGACCGAACCACCGCCGAATATTAGCACTTTCATAATAGTAACCATTATAATGATTAAGTATGCAAAAAAAAGTTTTTATTGACCGTCAGTTGTGCGGATAAACAATATTTGAGGATTAAAACCTGCCTCTTTTGAGTTCTTGGCTGCCTTGATTTTTTGTGGTAAAAAGGTGAAATTCCGTGTAGTCTGTAGAGGCAGTTATTTAATATAAAGATTAACCAAAGGTGGTGACGATTTGGATCAAAACAGTTATCGCAGATTAATTTCAGGCCGACAAAGTGGTTTTTGGGCGGCGGTTTTGCGGTTTTTCCTTAACCTCGCTGCACCGATTTACTCGGTTATTATTCGGCTAAGGAATTTGTTCTATTCAAAAGGCTGGCTGAAAATATATCGCGCTGATGTGCCTGTCGTCAGCGTCGGCAATATAACGGTTGGAGGGACGGGCAAAACCCCGCTTGTAATCTGGCTGTACAGGCAGATTATGCAACAGGCAGCGCTTAAAAATCGGGATTGTAAATGTGCGATACTAACCCGCGGCTATAAGACAAAAAAAGGCAGACTTTCGGATGAGCCGGCCATTCTTGCCAAAGGCTGTCCGGATGCCAAAGTGATTGTCAATCCCGACCGTGCCGTAGCTGCAGTAGAAGCCGTCGACCGGTTCGGGGCCGATGTACTGATTATGGATGATGGTTTTCAGCACCGGCGATTAGCGCGGGATTTGGATATTGTGACGGTTGATGCAACCATGTCTTTTGGGTGCAGCAGGGCAAGTGGCAAACCAAGGATACTCCCGGCAGGGCTGCTAAGAGAACCTGTAAGCGCCTTAAAAAGGGCTGATGCCATTGTTCTTACCAGATGTGACCAGGTCGATGAAGCTGAGTTACCCCGGATTGAAGAAAAATTGCAGCAGGCCAATCCGGAGGTGAAAATTGCCAGGTCAATACACGCAGCCGTTTGTGTGAAGTCTCTTACGCAAAACCAAATCGGCATCGAAGGGCTGACTGGCAAAAAGATATTTGCCTTTTGCGGCATAGGTAATCCGGATGCCTTTTTAAGCACTGTCAAAGACCTGAAACTTGATTTGGTCGGCTCGAAAATTTATAACGACCATCATTTCTACACCGAGGAATGTTTAACCGATATTTATGAAGAAGCCAGATATCTTCAGGCAGATTTGATTCTAACCACGCAGAAGGACTGGAGTAAAGCGATTTTGCCGACCTCGGCCGGGAAAGATATAATGTTTGCATATTTGGCAATTGAGCTGAAAATCATAGCAGGGGAAGATGAATTAACACGGTTGATTGAAGATAAGTTATCAGGTAAAATATCGGAAGATTAAAAAGGAATAACTTTAGCCTAAGTTTGTATCCGATTAATGTACGAAAAATTGTTAAAAACAGTAACGAATCTTGGCTCGCCGAAAGTACTGGTTGTTGGCGATTTTATGCTTGATGTCTCTATCTACGGGGATGCCCTGCGCATAAGCCCCGAAGCCCCGGTTCCCGTACTGAGAGTTACCAAAACCGAGTATAATTGCGGTGGGGCCGGTTCCGTGGTAACAAACCTTGCCGCTTTAGGCGCTTTGCCTGTCTGCCTCGGAGTAATAGGCAAAGACCAGAACGGCAGGATTCTAAAACAGGCTCTGAATAAAGCTGGAGCAGATACCGCCGGATTGTTTACCTTAAAGGACCGACCTACCATCAGCAAACAGCGGCTCATCGGACTGGCACAGCATCGACACCAGCAGCAATTGATGAGATTCGATGAAGAATCCACAGAACCTTTGCCCAATGAACTGTATGATAAAATCCTGCAGTTTTACAGAGATAAATTGAAACAGGTCGCTCTCATTTGCCTGCAGGATTATAATAAGGGTTTGCTTAATCCGTCGCTTTGCAAACAAATGATACAGTCAGCGGCAAAAGCTGGTAAAAAAGTTCTTGTTGACCCTTGTCTTACCAGCGATTATTCAAAATATGCCGGGGCTACGGTTATTACGCCGAACCGCAACGAAACTGCAGAGGCGGTTGGCTTCCAGATAAAAACCGAAGAAGACGCCTCTAAGGCGGCCGGTGAGCTTGCTGATAAATTGAGTCTGGAAGCTGTGGTAATCACGCTCGACAGAGAAGGAGCATACCTTAAAACCCAAAAGGAAAGTGAAATCATACCCACGCGGCCGCGCAGTGTTTATGATGTTACAGGAGCGGGTGATATGGTTTTAACAACACTTACTATAACACTAAAAACAAATTATAATTTTAACAACACTTACTATAACACTAAAAACAAATTATAAT
>CAZTKW010000476.1:0-3514 GCA_964614315.1 uncultured Pirellulales bacterium | reverse complement strand
CCGTCATCTCGTGTTAACCAAAGACCATCCGGACCGGTCGGTTGTGTCGCATCTACAAAATTGGGGTCATCATCAATGTTACCTTCGCCTTCTGAATAGCCATCCACACGACTATAGGTAATGGTAATGTCTGCGCCCCCCGATCCCGTTACATCTTCATCCCAGAAGATACAATTTGTTATAGTAGGTGTGCTGCCATAGTTACACATACCAAGCCCACAGCTGACAGGTTTACCAAAATTGGCATTGAAGGTGCAATTGATCACTTTAGGGGCGGAAGTTGCTCCAGAGTTGCACATTCCACCACCAGCACCTATGTTATAATCTTCGTACGTAACATTATTCTTATAGAAAATACAGTTAATCACCGATGGTGACGAATCATCATTGTACATTCCACCGCCCCTGTCTGCGGTATTTTCGGTAAATACGCAGCCTATTACCGTCGGGGAGGAATTGTAATCAGCTATACCGCCGCCACGTAAAGTTGCTGTATTATTTGTAATCAGGCACTTTTCAATTTTAGGCGATGAATTTACACATCTTATTGCGCCGCCATAGCTCTCATCGCCATTTCGAATGGTTATGCCTGATATGACTGAATTTGCATCTTCACCCTTTTGAAAATAAAACCCGCGATGTCCACTGTCTTCTTCGCAATCAATTATGGTCTTTGCAACCACCTCCCAGTCATTCGGGTCGATACTGCGAACCGTTATCTCCAGGCCGTCGAAATCAATGTCACGATTACCCGTGCCGGTATACGTACCGGGAAAGACCACAATCACATCACCGTCTGTGGTATTTGAGTCGTCGATAGCTGCCTGGATAGTGGTATGGTCCTCATTCTGGGTTATGTTACGCACTTTGTCCTCCTCGACCATACAGCTTCTTTGACACGTCGAGGTGGCGAAGTCATCGTCGGTAACTCTTAACATTATTGTGTAAGTACCGGTACTGTAATATGTGTGCTTTACGATACCGTCACCGGGGAATTCAAAATACTCACATTTAAAACCTTCACCTGCGTCATAGCTGAAATCCCATTCGAATTTCTCAATACTGCCGTCCGAGTCATGAGAACCGCTGCCGTCCAAGATTACCTCTTTACCTTTCATTGTGTATTCCAGCTCTACTTCCAGATCCGCTACCGGACTGGAATTGCCGCAGGCGTAGATTACTGTTACGGTTGCTGTTGAAAACAAACCAACCAGAATCAATACTATAATTAAAAACTTTGCCTTCATTTCTATTCTCCTTTTATTTGGAATTGTGACGATTTAACCAGTTCTTTGACGCTTTGGCCGCCTTGCAGTCAGGATATTTCTCGATAACCTGCTCGTAAGCAGCCTTTATCTCAACATACGCTTCGGACTTCGAAATTGCTCCTGATTTTTCAAGGTCTTCATAATTACGACCGACCATAAACAATGCATGCCAGGCCTTACTGTTGCCAGGATAATAATCTGCCACCTTTCGGTAGCATTCCGCTGATTTCTCATATTCTCCCAACTTGCGATAACAATCACCTGCATAGCAGCACGACTGAGGTACAACAACTTTGTCTTGGTACTCATTTATCACTCTCTCCCAGATTGTTATTGCTTTTGACAGGTAATCCCCTGTCTCTTCACTACTGGCCGTACCCTCATTTTCCTTCCGTAAGGCTATTATCTGGTACTGCTCCGCAATACGCGAAACAGCGAGAGCCAGGCTGCGGGAATCCTTAAAATCAGCCGCTAACTTGTCAAGACCCGCTTGGGCAGCTTTATCGTTGCCAGCCTCGATAAGCTGCAAAATATTCACTTTCAAATCCTCTAATCGGGCCGTACCGGCATAAGAGCTGTCCGGATACTGCTCTGCGATTTGCTGGTATAAACTCCTGGCTCGTTCGTATCTGCCTGTCCATTCGTATTTGCGTGCAATTTTTTCAAGTGCCCCGGGTAGGTCGGGATGCTTGCTGTAGTCACTTATAAGTTTCTCAATTGCTCCCTGCGCTTCCGTCTCCTTGCCTGCTGCGATAAGAGACTCAATATTCGTCCTCAGCAAAGTCAGCGGAACCTTACCGGCTGCCGGACTGTCTGGATAAGCTCGAACAAAATGCAGGTAAAGCTCGTTCGCCTGTTCATATTTGTGTGACCATTCATATCTCTTCGCTATGTCAAAAATCGTCTGAGGCAAATCTGCATGTCCGGCAAAGTCCACCGCCAGTTTATCTGTCGCACTTGCAGCTTTCTCGTCTTTCCCTATTGTGATAAGGTACTGGATATTTGTACGCTCCGCCCCCAGGTCAGCACGGTTGACATACCAGCTTTGCGGTTGTTCATCAAGTATTTGCTGATAAACCTTGTTTGCATCTTTGTATTTCGCTGACCATTCATATTGTCTGGCTATACCGAAAAGCGCCTGAGCTACATCATTCGGCTCCGGGTACGTCGCAAAGTCTGCCGTCAATTTCTTAAGGGCGGCCTCGGCATCGTAGATCCTCTGTGTTTGGATATATACTATCACAAGCCCCTTTTGTGACCTTAAGGCCACCTCTGTCCCAGGATAATTGGTTATTATTGTCTCGAAAATCGCATCAGCCTGCTGGTAGTCGCCGTTTCTTCTGTATGTCTCTGCCTGCTCGAGATGCCACGTAGCGTCTGCTGTACACACCTCTGTCATTGAGCAAAGCAAAAGACCCGACAAAACCATGGCTGTTAAAATAGTTGTTTTAGCCATTGTCATGACCTCCATTTAATATAAGGTTGAAATCTTAAGTTTGTCCTTTTACACACTTCTTCATTTTCTTTTCTTCATACTGTAACCTCCGTTTGACATAAAATTATCATTAACTGTTATTACTTTTATAATTAAACTGGCTTCTTCTTAACTTTGCGCTTAGTGGCAAACAAAGACAATTAAATGTTTAGTAAACCTTTTGTGGGTTAAAAGTGCGGACCAGCAAATACAAATAATGGGGATATTGTTATACCATTCTAAATATATATTTTCCGAATGCTGATTCTGGAATAAGTAGAGACGCACCCCAATTTATCTTGACCGAAAAATATCACCGTCCCAGCCGCAATCCCAACCAGCCAACTCCCCGCCCAGCGAACCAACCCAGCCAAACCAGCACCCTCCCCCACGCTCCCCACTCCTCGCCACCGGCTAAGAAACTCCCCACGCCTCGCCATAAGCGAGGCGACCTCCGCCAGCCACGCTAGCCAAACCCACCACCACCAACCACATAGCCACACCATCCTCCAACAACATCACATTCCCCATCCCGTCGTCGCTTCCCCCCATCCCATTATGCCTTTATGGTTCATTATCAAAATATCGTGCTGCTGCTATACCGCGAAAGCTTAATATATCCATTATGTCCTATATGTTAAAAGCCCCCAAAAACGCTTAAAAACGCACTCCAGCCAACCAACCCGCCCCTATTACCCCGCCCAGCGAACCAACCCAGCCAAACCAGCACCCACCCCCACGCACCCCACACCACGCCACCGCCGCAGAAACT
>CAZTKW010000475.1:0-3528 GCA_964614315.1 uncultured Pirellulales bacterium | reverse complement strand
CCGCTCGTAACACATGGGAAACCCAGACGGCAAACTGCACGGCTAGAGGTTTGTTGTATCCCATTCTCTCGGTCAATTCCGCAAGCGCTACCTCATCTGCCTTCGGGCCAAGGATTACCTCAGCCGGGTTTCCAGGGATCATGTGAACAAGAATAAAACTACCCAGTCCAACAAAGATAATCGTGGGAATCATGATTAGTAACCGGCGAACAATATATGCTGTCATCCGTCAAGCCCGCTTGTCAAGTACCCACCGAATCCGGTCCAAGAATACCCACCCCTAGCCACGGTCGCTTCTCCTTCCTACTTCTTTCGTTCATATCTGGAAAAGGCTCCTGCCCCCTTGTTAGAGAACAGGAGCCACAAAGCCACTTCTTCTACTTGAACCACATATTCCAATAGTATGCCTGTAGCATCCAGGGATGCTCGGCACTGTTAACGTTGCACAGCAACCTGGCATTCAGTGTGTCGATACGGTAGTGACTGCCTATGATCTGGATGGGTACCTCATCGTATATCAGTTGCTGCATTTGATCCCAGATCGCCAGTCGAGCGGCGTGATCCCCAGAATGCTTCAGGAACTCGCTCATGATCGCCTGCTTTTCAGGATTATCCCACCAACCAGGGTATGATGGACTCAGCCAGTAGGACATTGATGGGTCGTAGTACGTAGCGCTTCCCAAAGTGCAGAACAGATCCCACTGATCAGGTTCCCGCCGTTTCGAGACCCAAGATGCCAAATCGTACACTTGCATAGTAACAGTGAACCCTGCATCGTTCAACTGCTTCGTTACAACTTCGCTCAGGGAGTTGTTTGCAACACCGGGTGGAAGCGCCAGGAGCACGATCGGTTCTCCCTGGTAGCCGGCCTGCTGGGCGAGCTGCATTCCAAGCACTGGATTTGCCTGGTTGTATTTGTCCAATCCTGCCGTCGAATACCAACCGCTCCCCTGAGGGAAGTACGTACCCTCAAGCTTCTGCAAGTCCCCGAAAGCAGGAGGCAGGATCTCAGACATGTCCAAGGTTGCTTGGACCGCACGCCGCATCAGGACGTTGGACATCACTCCCTCTTTCGTGTTGAACATCACCTGGCAGAAGCTAGGAGGCTCCGCCTTGAAGACCATCACGGCAGGATCAGAAACTGCAATGTCATACAGATCGTTTGGTAGACCCTGCGAGATGTGATAGTCTCCGATCTGGACTCCGATCAGACGTGCCTGCGCCTCTGGGACAATGTACCATTCGATTCGATCGAAGTAGGCGGTCTTTCCGCCCGCGTGGCCATCAGGCTTATCGGAACGCGAGGTATACCTATCCCAGCGTTCCACTGCGACGTACTGGCCAGGAATCCATTCTGCAAACTTGTACGGCCCGGTACCGATGCAATCATCTGGTTCCATCATTTGATCGCCGGCCTTCTCTACCACAGAAGCAGGCACGATAATCGGACCGCCGTTAACGAATCCCAGAAGCGACAGGAGTGGTGCGTATTCCTGCGTGAGGTAGAGCTCGAATGTGTAGTCATCGGGAGTAGCTGTATGATCGAAATAAGGTTTCACGTTGTTCCCGCGCGCGCCGAAGTTGATCCACCGTTCGATGGAAGCGGCCACGTCCTGAGCGGTCATCTCGGTTCCGTTGTGGAAGTACACGCCTTGTCTGAGTCGAAACACATACTTAGTCCCATTGTCGAAGATTTCCCAGCTATCCGCGAGCATTGGGCGTACAGATTTGTCGCCACTGAAGAATTCGGTAAGTGCTTCAAAGATCTGTATTCCAACGTTGGCAGGCTGTTCTGAAGAAGTCATCGAACAGTCTAGAGTTACAAAGGTCGATGAAACCGCCACCTTCAAAACGCCTCCGTATTTCGGGATTTCACAATCGGCTAGGGCAAACATGCCTAGGCAAAGCACAACACCCAACACCAATGCCACGTAAGCTATTCTCCTGTCCATAACTAAATACCTCCTTGTTCAGCTTTCTTCCCTCAACCCCATGAAGATTCGTCTCTGCAGGTTTCAGTCTCCTCCGTGCTTATATCATCTATCACCTCCCTCCTCCTTCAAACTCGGAGACGACCGATTCGTAGAGCCCCGGTCGTTCAAAGATATCGAGGGCAGTTAGTGCAATAGCCTTTGCAGCAGTTACCATTCCTTCGAATCCTTCTTCCGAAGCAGCAGCAGAGGCGAATTCTGTCGTATGAGCTTTAAGCTGTTTCCCTCCAATTGCGATTGTGCCCTGAAGTGTCGGAACGACTTGGCTTACGTTACTGGCATCTGACGTCCCACGACCCCAAGTATCATCGCGATTCACTTCCCTCCCGAGCTCGGTCAATGCGTCCAGATACAACCTGCTTAAAGTGTTATTCACTCTTGTTGCCTCATAGATTTTGCTAAATAGCCGTGTCTCGACAGTGCACCCCATCGCTTGCGCCGATGCCTGCGCACATCGCTTAACCATCTCAACCAGTTCATCTCGGAGCTTCGCGGTGTAGGCACGAATCGTGAACCTGCACTGAGCAAACTCCGGAATGATGTTGGTCCGATCGCCCCCATGTGTGATAATCCCGTGCACGACAGCTTCCTGCGGCATCTGGGATCTGACTCCCTCAACCAGATTGAACATCTGGATCATCGCCATCAGAGCGCTTCGCCCCTGGTCAGCAGAGACAGCCGCGTGAGCTGCCTTGCCATGGAAATCAATCTCAATAGGCGCCACCGAAGTTAGGTGGGGGGTTCCCTTGTCCGCATTCCCAGGATGGACCATCAAGGCAACATCCACATTGTCAAAGACGCCATCCTTAATCATGTCAATCTTTCCACCACCGTTTTCTTCAGCTGGAGTGCCGAGAACAATGAGTGAACCTGGTGGCGAAGGTTTGAGTCTCGCTAGGGCAAGCGCTGCCCCTAGGGCAATGCCTGCAATCAAGTTGTGGCCACACGCGTGCCCAAGACCAGGCAGCGCATCGTATTCAGCCATCAGAGCAATGCAGGGGCCCTTGCCACTAGACGCATACTGCGCACGTAGAGCTGTCGGCAGACTGCCAACCCCGTACTCCACTGCGAAACCCTCCGCCTCAAGATGCCGGCCCAAGAGCTGCATTGCTTGGCTCTCTTCGAAGCTTAGCTCGGGATGCCTATGCAACCAGGTGGCAAACTCGCGCAACTCGGTAGCTCTCTCGTCTACAAGGCTACAAACTCTTTCCCTACGAGCAGATCTAGTCTCCATATGCCCTATCTCCTTTCGCTCGATTCCCGCATAGCAACGCTTGCGAAAGATCGTGTATCAAACCCTCTCCGCCGGCCTCAAAGCGCAATCGCTCCAAGGATGCAGCAGGCCATCACCAGTAACATGACTCGCGAAGAACGCATTGACACCTCCTGGGAACCTCTTGCTTCTTTTCTCAAGCTGCTGGCCAGCTTCGCCGATTTCTCGTACATCACTTCCTCGTTCCTTGTTACTTGCAAGGTAGTCGCATCACCTCCCTCCTCCTTCAAACTCGGAGACGACCGATTCGTAGAGCCCCGGTCG
>CAZTKW010000474.1:0-3531 GCA_964614315.1 uncultured Pirellulales bacterium | reverse complement strand
GGCCCTGATTTTTTTTAATTTTGAGAATGGTTTTAATAAGGCACCGGAGAAAATGAGAATATTCCGAACCGGAGGGAGCACAATCGGTGAATGGAGAGATTTGTATTCTGAGTTGAACTGTCAGGATGAATTCCCGCCTTCGCGAGAATGACACCACAAAGCAGCAACTCAAGTGGGTTATAGCTTCATCCTGACATATATTGGGGGAAAAGATAAAAGAAAAGGCAGTGAGCATCACAAGGGGTGCTTTCAAGCACATAAATAGTGGTGCCTTCAGGCACGTAAATAATGAATGATGAGAATCGGAAGAAATTCGAGGCGAGTTGCTTCGCAATTGAGTGCAAGCGAACAGTTATTGAGTATTACAATGTGAAAAGGGGGTAAGTGATAAGGAAGCCGCCTCCATAAGGGGTAAACTTCGCGGAGTTGATTTAATAGCTACATCGTGCCCCAGGTAATTGTTTGTGATAGATTAATCCCCTAACGCCCTTCGGGGTTAAGGGCTAAACATTTGAGGGCTTTGCCCTGGGAGAAGAATCCACAGCATTACGAGCTCGCAATACGCCCTTCCTACAGTTTTGCAGGGGGAGACTTATGAGAGGCAGGGCTGCTTGTAATGACTATATTTGGAAAAAAGAGTTTTGGGTTTTGGTTTGAATTGCTTAGATTATGGGGAAAAGAGAGATGACTGATTAGCTGACTGGGTAAAAAACTAAGTCGCCAGAGGCTTTTTACGTGACAGGAACCTTTGGCACAGGCATGCAGGGCACAGGCGCGAGGAGGAAGGTGAGGGTATTTGTCAGTTGAGGCGGAAGTTATAACGAAAGGCAGTAAGCGTTCGAGAAGGCTATGAAACTTAAGAAAAACCTCGGTCTTATTCATGTATTTTGCATAGCATCCGGGGCTATGATAAGTTCCGGGATATTTATTCTTCCGGGACTGGCTTATTCTAAAGCGGGTCCGGCAGTAATTATATGCTATTTTCTTGCCGGCCTTCTATCAATACCCGGCATGCTGAGTCTGGCTGAGATGACCACTGCAATGCCGAAGGCAGGGGGCGATTGTTTTACAGTTATCCGGAGTATGGGGCCGAGTGTAGGCACAGTTGCAGGATTGCTTAGCTGGTTTTCGTTATCAATGAAAAGTGCTTTTGCTCTTATCGGCATGTCCGTTTTCACTATTTTACTTGTCGACGTGAACATACACATAATAGCTGTTTTTTTCTGTCTGGTTTTCCTTTTTATAAATCTGATTGGAATCAAAGAGGCAGGCAGGACTCAGGTTATTATGGTAGCAGGTCTTTTAGTTATCATGGTTGTTTATATTGCCACAGGTTTACCAGAGGTGCGAGTGGAACGTTTCACGCCGTTTATGCCCAAAGGGACAGCCTCCATCTTCTTCACAACGGGCTTTGTATTTGTCTCATATGCCGGGCTCTTGAAAATAGCCAGTGTCGCAGAAGAAATCACAAATCCCGCCAGAGACATACCACTTGGAATGATCCTTTCGCTGCTAGTGGTGAGTGTTCTTTACACACTTATGGTTTTTGTGACAACAGGCGTGGTTGATGCCGATAACTTGAGTCAGTCTCTTACCCCCATTTCCGACGGTGCTGAAGTTTTTATGGGTTCCGGCGGCAAAATAGCTTTGGCTATTGCGGCGATATTGGCGTTTCTCTCGACAGCCAACGCGGGCATTATGACGGCTGCGAGGTCGCTGGTTCCTCTTAGCCGGGACAAGTTACTTCCCGCATTTCTCGGCAAAATCAATGCCCGATTCGGAACGCCGAGTAATGCGCTAATTTTAACTAGCGTTTTTGTGATTGTTTCCCTGTTTCTTAAGCTTGAACTGCTGGTAGAAGCAGCCTCGATAGTTCTTATATTGACGAATATTCTTGCCTGTACATCTGTGATAATATTGCGCGAAAGCCGACTTCAGAATTATCGCCCGTGTTTTCGCTCACCGTTATATCCGTGGCTTCAAATCGGGGGCATCTTAGGCTTTAGCTTTTTAATATTCGAGATGGGAAAGGAAGCCCTCTTAGTAAGCTGTCTTCTGATAATATCCGGAATACTTGTTTACTGGTTTTACGGCCGAATCCAGGCCAACAGAGAATATGCACTGCTGCACCTTATCGAACGCATCACCGCCAAGGAGTTAACAAGCCACGGTCTGGAGGCCGAGCTTAAGGAAGTCATCAGGGAAAGAGATGGAGTAGTCGGGGATCGTTTTGATGAGATAATGGAGAATTGTGAAGTTCTCGATATAGAAAAAAGCATGTCAGCGGAGAGTTTTTTCGAGTCGGCCGCCAAAGTCCTTTCTGGGCGTTTAAATGTGGATTCTTCAGTTCTGTTGAGGTTATTAGTCGAGAGGGAAAAAGAAAGCAGCACAGTGATAAGCAGCAGCCTGGCAATTCCGCACATAGTACTTGAGGGGGAGCATATATTCGACATTATGCTTGTTCGCTGTAAGGAAGGAGTTGTTTTTTCGGAGTCGCAGCCAAAAGTTCACACCATTTTTGTAATTGTCGGCAGCCGTGACGAGAGGACTTTTCATCTTTACGCATTATCCGCCATCGCCCAAGTTATCCAGTCGGCGGATTTCGAGAAGAGGTTTTCGGCAGCTCGAACAGCGCATGGGCTGCGAGACGTTATTCTTATGGGTGAACGTAAACGCTGGAAGTTATGAACAACCTTAGAGATGCGAATGCCTTTCTCTGCAAAAAAGGCAGAGTCCAGCAACGACATAGGGCAATATCCCGTGAAGGATTGGGTTTTAACCCTGCACAACAAGAAATATAACATATCCAATATAAAATACGATTAAAAGCCATCCTTCCCATCTATCTAAAACTCGTCTTTTGCCGGTAAACATGCACACAAATAATACAACGGTGGCAACGAATACGACGGCAATATCGATATGGGCTTTGGGGTGAACAGGGAGGGGTCTGATTATCGAGCTTGTGCCCAGGATGAAAAAGATGTTGAATATATTGGAGCCGACCACGTTGCCGACGGCAATTTCAGGGTTTTTCTTTATCGCTGCCGTAACGGATGTTGCCAGTTCCGGAATTGACGTTCCTATTGCCACAACAGTAAGGCCGACGAGGGACTGGCTGAGGCCGAATTTGCCCGCAATGTAAACGGCACCATCGACAATGAGCTTTCCGCCGCCAATAAGCAATATAAGGCCGATTATAATCCATGCAATTGCCCCGGGCAGTGTGAAATATTTTACGGATGCCTTCGAGAGGCTCTCATCTTCTTTTGCGATGCCCGCGGAGTAATACAAAAAAACGACAAAAAAGGCGATTAGTACAAGGCCGTCACTTCTTATCAGGAGGGAGGAGTTTTTTTTGTCGAACCAGGAGTCATTCATCATGAAGGCAAGAACTAAAACCGCTAAAAGACTGAAGGGTATTTCCTTCCAGACGGTTCCTTTTTTGACCTGAAGGGGAAAAATAACAGCGGAGATTCCCAGAATGAGCAGGATATTTGCGGTGTTGCTGCCGAGTATATTTCCGAGTGC
>CAZTKW010000473.1:0-3536 GCA_964614315.1 uncultured Pirellulales bacterium | reverse complement strand
AAGTGCGCCATTTTGTTAAAAAAAGTACGTTTTTTTGTCACGGCCAACGAACCAACCCCCATTTTCAGCCCAAAAACAAAGGTGCCTTAAAACCCACCGATTTTCTTGTTCTACCGGTATTCATATTCATAACTAACTACTATTAAAACACTTACTTATAAATAGACATATAAAAGTTAGATAAACAAAACTCTAAAACAGCAAAATATAATTAACCCAAATTGCCTATCTTACCCATTTTAACTAAAGATTTTCAATTGCCCTTACCGATACGTAACTTTACCTATTTTAACATAAATAGAATTCAAAGCGTACTAAAACGGTAATTTAGGCAATTTAGGCCAATGAAAATTCTTATAGGAGATTGAATTATGATAAAAGTGGGAACTCTCGAACGTTATTTGGATGCATTACTGCAGGGTAACAGAAAAACCTGCCGAACCGTAATAGAGGAAACTCTACAGAGCGGCACACCTGCCAATTCCGTTTACCTTGATATTATATGGCCGATTATGGTCGAAATTGAAACTTTATTTCGCTCGGACAGAATTACGTCCGCTCAGGAACATTTGGCTACACGAATTAACAGGACCATCGTGGACCAGCTTCAAAACAAGCTGCCACGTAAAGCCAGTAAATATAAGAGGATAGTGGTATGCTGCGCGCCGGATGAATTGCAGGAGCTGGGCGCTCAGATAATTGCCGACCTTTTCGAAAGTGACGGCTGGGAAGTCAAATTCCTTGGTGGAAACCTCACAAATGACGATATCCTGGCTTTCACCAGTGAATACGCCCCCAACATCCTGTTGATTTATGGTACGGCCCCAAAGCAGGCGCCAAACATACGACGGCTGATAGACACCATAAGAGATATAAACGCTCAGCCTAATATGCGCATAATGCTCTCAGGAGGCTTATTTAACAGGGCTGAGGGCCTCTGGGAGGAAATGGGGGCTGATTTATTCGCAGCTACCGCTATCGAAGCCGTCCAGACAGCTTCGCTTGATAAACCAGGCGAAGGAGAGCCAAGAGCGATTGGCCGCCGAAGAAAAAGAGGTAAGAAGATTTTAAAAAAGGTTTCAACACAAGTTATGTAACAGCCTTGATTTATGAATACCGCCCTTATGTTGTGGGTACAAATTCAACGGTTAAGTAACTGCCAATCTCTTAGCACATCATAAGTTTATGGTTTTAGGCTGTTAAATTTACTACCGGTAGGACTTTGATTTTCAGTCAGAAATGGGGGTGTTATTTATTTACAAATTTCGATTGTCGTTCGATTAGAGAACTGAAAACGAGGGCTTGTTTTTGGGCTAAAAATGGGGGTGGTTGTCGAAAAATCGCGCATAAAAGGGCTAAAAAGCGTAAAAGGAGAGAATAATTTGACCCAAAAGATGTATTTTTGTGTATTTTTTTGTATTTTTGTGTATCGACTGTTTTTGAGAGGCTTGTTTTTGGGCTAAAAATGGGGGTTGGTTCGTTGGCTGTGACAAAAAAACGTACTTTTTTTAACAAAATGGCGCACTTTTTGAACAAAAAGCGGAAAAATTGAAAAAAAAGTGACAAAATGGTACGTTTTATTGTGTGTTTTTGTAAAAAATTGCACACCCGATACAAAAACCTCCTTCAATGTTAAAATGGGCGGATTTTTGCGGGGGAAAATTCCGGTCTCAAAATGAGGGGGATTAAAATGTTAAAATGGGGGAAATGGGGAAATTGGGAAGGGAAAAGGTAAAAAGGAAATTAACACTAAATATTGAATCCCGCAGAGAAAAAATGAAATACAATGCAATCCGGGAAATTAAAGGGAAATCGGCGATCAAATGGTGTTCTGGACAGAGTGTATATTGGAGGTAAAAGCTCTAAAGTTAAAGGGGAAAAGAGTTGTGGTATTTGGGGGGATTTGGTATAATATCGGGCGAGATGCTCCCAACATAGAATTAGATACGGGCAGGAGAAGTTATGTCCTCGAAAATGACAATTTTATTTGCGGTTTTGGCAATATTTAGTATTTGTCTGCCGGTTGGGGGACATCTGTGGGCAGAGGGAGGCGTAGAGGGCAACCCATATAACGTTCCTTAACTGAAGGAAATTACTGAAAGTATAACTATGAAGAGGAGATTTAACATGCGTAATATAAAATTAACAAATCTGTTCCCCGCTGTTTTGTTTTTAATGTTTTCTGTTAGTTTATGTTATTGTGAGCCAATTGACACATCTTTTACCTATCAGGGACAGCTCAAGGAACTCGGTGAGCCGTCTATGGGACTGTATGACTTCATAATCACTCTGTATGATGCCGAGATTGATGGAGCCCCAATAGGCGATGCTCTGCTCCTTGAGGATGTTGTGGTAAGCAACGGCCTTTTCAGTGTTTTACTGGATTTTGGCGAAGCGCCGTTCGACGGCAACTTATACTGGCTTGAGGTTGATGTCAAACCAATCGATGCAAACGATTATACAACTCTAACACCACGACAGGAGATTACTCCCGCACCTTATGCTGTATATGCTAAAACAGCAGGCAATGCAGGCAATATTGATGATTTTATTAAGGGAACTGGTACCGCAAATTATATAGCCAGATTCCTTGATCCTAACACTTTAATTGAGTCATTAATATATGAATCCGGTGGAAACATCGGGATAGGGACTGCAAGCCCAGATGAAAAGCTGCATGTTGTCGGTAACATTTGGGCGACGGGCGCACTTATTGGTACTGTGGACTGGGCAAATCTAACAATGGTGCCGATGGGTCTCGATGACGGGGATGATAACACCCAGTTGAGTGAGGCTGAGGTAGATGCCTTTGTTGCCAATAATGGTTTCTTAGACAGCAGTTCGGCGCTTGATTGGGATAATATAACAATCGACACTATGCCCGAGGGTTTTGCGGATGGCATTGACAACGTGGGCAGCGGCGGAGATTCAGACTGGACTATCTCAGGGAATGATATGTATTCTGCTGTACCAGGTAACGTTGGGATTGGGGCGACCAGTCCAACAGCCAAGCTTGATGTGAACGGAACAGCTAAAGCCACGGCTTTTGTTGGCGATGGCAGTGGCCTGACAAATTTAGTTGAAACAGATCCAACGGTTGATGTAAATGTTAAAGACGGTGTTTCATGGAGTGAGGTTGCAGAAATTCCGGATGGATTTGCTGATGGCATTGATGATGAGGGCGGCGGCGAAGACTCAGATTGGACTATTTCAGGGGATGATATGTATTCTGCTGTACCAGGTAACGTCGGAATTGGGACGACAAATCCTTCTGAAATCTTAGATGTGAACGGAAATACTCATATAACAGGTAACCTGACAGTTGATGGAGCGATATCTTCACCAGGAACTTCCCATGGTTCTCAAGTCTTTACTACAAGTGACACTTTCACTGTTCCTGATGGTGTAACAATGGTTTATGTTACTATGTGCGCTGGTGGAGGTGGTGGTGGCGGCTCTAACACTAATACACTCTCTGGTGGAGGTGGTGGTGGTGGTGGATTTTGCCTAAATGTACCTTTTACTGTTATTCCAGG
>CAZTKW010000472.1:0-3543 GCA_964614315.1 uncultured Pirellulales bacterium | reverse complement strand
GGTCATACATTCATTATCCCATATTACCTCACCAGGATGGCTGTAATCTGCATCTGTACCTGCCGGAACATCAGTCCAGATAGTAAGGTAAAATCCTTTAGGTAATTCAGGCGGAAGAAACGGAGCACGCCATTCAAGGAAGGAGCCCCACCACCGGATTGCTGTGACGGGTTGATTCGAATCGCATCGGAAATCATCGGCGACCATTCTCGGCAATCTGTTGTGTGCTTCCTCATCCCAGCCTACATAAATTTCTTCCTGTTCCCACGGCACCGGCGGCTGAGACCATTTGACATCGGGGTCTATTGGTTCTTCACCGGTAACTATCTTAAAGGCAAGGTCAATCGAGAGATAATCATATGGATGTTCCGGCGGGTATCTGAGTTCCTGCCAGATAAAGCCATCGTCAACTGAATAGACCGCATCATCATTCCAGTGGTCACTTGATGTCTTCCATCCAAATTTAGGATTTACTCCAGTGGGGTCATCAAGTTCCACATAAGCGTCAAGCCAGTATATTATCGGATTGCAGGGGTCACCCCGCTGAATAAAAGCCTCGGAACGGGGAATATTAATTTCGTACTGCCAGATTTGATTATCTGCGTATGAAGTCGGTCCAGGGTCGCCGAATGCGGGGTCCCAGAACCATTCAGGCTCCTGACTCAGATAAAGTGTTTCATTAATATCAACTGCCTGGAAATCTTTCTCCCAAAGTAAATCTTTAGGCATACTAAATTCTTCCAGATTACAGGGGTCATCAGCGGGTAAGTCGGTGTGGATACTAAGATGTATTGTTTTGATTTCACCTTTAGAATCGCTCATCCACGAACCCCACAAAACAACCTTTGTGATTGGGCCGGTAGTCGTACATCTGAAATCGTCGGCAAGAAGTCGGGGATTTCCATCAAACCTGTCACATCTTATATCGATACCATTGTATGTCTCGTCAGGTAATTGTTCCCACTTGACCTGGTTAAGTCCGCCGATATCTATGTTCACGGCGGGGCAGCCGTAAAGGTTAAAATCATACCAGTTTGCCAGACGAGTTGCCGAGCCCGGAGTCATGGAGCTTTTAGTCTGGTACAACGCGATACCGTCATCGAGATTCTGTATAAGTCTTTTTACATATTCGTATCCGATACCGGAGTTGGTTGTGCTACCGTCAAATGCTCCATATGTAACACCAGTATTGAACCATGAGGTTCTGGTTGCTCCAACCGTTCCTATTCCACCCTGTTTAAGGATTTCATACTGCAGGTTATTATTGGTTTCAGGATGCCCGTTTGTACACGAGCATTGATAGGTAAAGGCCGGGTGGTCATCGTCGAGAGAAGAACAGTATGAGCTTTGAAACAGAGTCCCGTCCCAGTGAGTGGAGTAGCCTACGCTTGCACTTGTGGAACTGCCATGTGCCCACCAGCAGTTGATGCCATAGACCGCATCATTTGTCCACTCATTTTCTACTGTATCCTGACCCGCCGGAAAGGGCCCCGGCGAACCTCGCAACTCCTCATCGCTAATAAAAGTGGAATTATCGGAGGCATAGGCACTGCCCTGCTGGTACATCCGCCATCGCGAGTAACCAGCCGGGTCGATATAATCATCTTTCATTTGCTCGGCCAACTCTGCCCCGTCGTATGGTCCGGATGAATCCTGAAATCCCATAGGAAGCAAAACACTGCTACGCCAGCTTAGGTCTCCAGGCTCAGTCTCATAATCAATTATCTTTTGCAGAATATTATCCAGGTCGGTGTAGTTGGCATCATAAACCGGAACTCTGCCAACGTATACCTCCTCGGTGAAGTCCACACCTCCGGTTCTGGGAAAGTCCCCAGACCAAGCTGCGCTGTCTCCGTCCGGGTCCCATTCGCCGTAGAAACCGTCACTGTCAATATCCCAGTTACCTGTCAGGTCGGCATAAAAGTAATCAGTAGGCGCTGCTTGAGGTACAGGATTCGGGGCGTTCCTTTCCGGATGACACATCTTCATTGGAATGTCGCCCTCACCGCTTTCGTAAGGTGAAGGGTCTCCTATAAGCAAAACGTATTTTATACCAGATTCAATGTAGTTACTGATTAACCATTGCCTAATCTTTTCAGCCCTGTTGTTTGGTGCCTGCCCCACCAATGCCTGAATGTCAACTTCATAGGTGGCAAGATATACACTGTGGCCGAGACTTTGCTTATGAGTAACAAAATTATTCAGTTTCAGACTATTATTCTTAATCGCGTCTGTAGTTATTATTACATAGTCAGCAGGCGGTGCTGAGGGTTGGTCTGAAGGCATATCCTGAGCGTCCTGCTGGTATGAATCTTTTTGTTGAGTAAAATTGATGAAGCGCTCAGCTGCAACATCATCAAGCACTGTATCTGTCATAAGTGACGAAATCTGTACCACGGCCGATTTGTCATAGCTAATCTCTATCTCGATGCTCTCGGTCAGGGTTAGTTTCCTTATTACAGGATTGTACTGCACAGGGCTAAAATCAACTCTGACAAACTTCCATTTTCGCATCCGGGAGATACCCAGAATTTTCACAACGCTTGTTGGGAAATCAGCATCGTTTTGGTAAACATTTAAGTTTTTGCCGTTCGAGATGACTTTCCCATTGCCCCATACCTCGACCGTCTGGTCATCGATACGGCTTACATCGGGGCCTGCTGCTTTGATGTCGTGTGTTCCATCGAGAATCTTCTTCTTAGATGAAACTATTCTAAGTCTCACCGTTGTATCGATAGCATCAGGTGGTATAAGGATATCCTGGATTTTATGAGGAAGCATCGGCTCACCCGGAGAGCTTGTCAGTCCAAAGCCCTCCATTTCAATAACACCAAAAACACCTTCTTGTGTGATGTTGTAGCCGCTCTGCGGAAGCCCTTCCAGCTCTACAACAACCTTGCCATCTGGACTCGCCCCCCCAACAATCCCGACAGGAACTACAGCGGCTCCTGTCAGAACAATAAGTGCCGAAACAAACGTTAACCATAAAAGTTTTCTTCTTAAACCATTCATCTTGAATCCTCCTAAATAATACAATTTCAAAATTGTTTATGGAATGTTTGGAATATCACCATCTCTGCTCCCATATCGCTTATATAAATGCTTATATAAATATTGACGTTGTGTGGCCATATAAGGCCTCAGCTTTTGGATCCAGGTTCTCACCGCATTTACAAATTCATGGATATGTTGTATATCCTCCTCAGCAATTTTCCAGATAGTGTTTCGCATCATAAACTACGTTTAGCAAAAAAGTCAAGTAAAAAAATCGCTTAAATTTATTTTTTTTATTTGTACAACGGCATTACAACCCAAACCCCAAATAGCTCATTAAATCACAAAAAACGTGAATCTATAGGGTTAAAAAATAAGGACAGCTTGCCCCCAGGGGGACACATATTGGTACAAAGTCTTACCCATGTTTCGGTTGACACACGCCGCCAACACAAATCTCGAATACAAATAAAGCCTTGTACCTTTGTCTTAAAATGCTATAGTATCAACCTATGAAAAAGTCGCTAATACATCTGCCGCAATACAAAC
>CAZTKW010000471.1:2899-3551 GCA_964614315.1 uncultured Pirellulales bacterium | reverse complement strand
CAACAGCGCCATCGTGATAGGCACCAACTCCACTGGCGAAAAGGCATCCAATCTGAAAGGCTCCTACACTGTCACGGATACCACCCGTTGTTGCCTCCGTATCGTGTGCCCCTGCGTTGACCGAGATGCCGATCTCGTTGGCCACAGGGTCGTGATAAACATGCACCATACACCAAGTATCAGCAGGGACGATTCCGAAGGTGTCGGCGGACACTATTTTATTTGTGCCGTTGGCGACATCACGAACCCAGAAGGCAAATTTGCTACCACTCATATATACCAAATACTCAAAGTCGTCAGCGAAGCTCACCCCTTTGAACACAAGTCCCTTTGTGTCAGAGGGTGTCGTGACCTTGACCCACACCACCATGTCCCAGTAGATGTCACCTACGGACAGGTCAGCATTGTCTACATGCATCAGATAACGCTCGTCGGCGGCCACGAACTTGGCGGCTAGACTCGATTCCCGCAAGCCGCCCGAAAGGACGATGGGGCGGTTGGCCTTCAGGTAGCCGGAGAGCGGCGATTCCGAGTTGTTGGGGCTGAACTTCCCGTCGTCGTTCCGCAAAAGGGCGGAGAGCTGCCCCGGCGTCCACCGCCCAACGGCAGAATCGAAGTCGCGGCCCCGCAGGGCCTCGATGGACAAGAGATG
>CAZTKW010000471.1:0-2889 GCA_964614315.1 uncultured Pirellulales bacterium | reverse complement strand
ATGATCGGTCAGATTGTCATCGGGATCGAAGAGAAATTTATAGCTGCCCGTATCACGCCATGCCACTTCCAAGAGGTAGTTGAAGTCCATCAGGAAAGCACCCCCATGCCCCTGAATTTGCCATGCCGCATAGCATCTGAGATGATGCGCTCTATATCGCGTTCGCTGAGAATCGAGCCCTGGACATGTACGTCGATGTAGGTGTTGCCGCCGCCAGAAACGCCAGCAGCGGGCACCACAGCCTCGCCAGCATGGACGCGGACGAAGCCGGGGCTGGTGATGTAGCCGCCATGCTGGAGGCTCTCAACGCTAGCAGCAGGAACGCCTGGTTCGGTTGTTGGCACATTTCCCGCCGCGTCCCAGGCATCCTTCGCGGCCTGTTCGATCTCCCCGTATTTGTCACGGATTCTTACTAGCCGCTCTTCGTGATTGAAGAGCAGACCCTGAATAAAGCTCATGTGGAGTTCATTGATCGTCAGTTGATCATTCCAATATTTGACGGCATCTTCTGCCTTGCCAGCCGCTGTTTGCGCCTCGCCATAGCCAGCCTTGATCTCAGGTAGCGTATATTCGGCATAGCCCGCAGCATCCTCGAAGAATTTGTCCAACTCATGCTTCTTCGGTCCCAGGTCGAGGTTCTCCTTTAACTTGACGTTCTGCGATTTGAGGCCGAGGATGTCCATCTGCTCGCCGGCAGCGGCCAATACCTTTTCGATGTCCTCGATGTCCATCTTGCCGCCATGCATTGCCACACCAAGTGATTCGCCCAGCAGCCGTATCTTGCGAGACAGCGCATCGGAAGCGTAGCCACCATCCTCCAGATCCTCCGTCATCATTCCTAGTTTGATCTTGTTGATGGCTAACTGGAGTTTGTCTGACTCCTGCGAAATGCCGAAGGCCATATCGCTGTATGCCCGCGTCCCCTCCAGAACGGCGCTCTCCCAGCCGTGCATAGCATCCTCAGCACTCCGGAGGGCTGCTTCGGCATCTTCTAATCCGATCGTGAAGGTGGCGTGCTGATCCTCAGCGAAAGCGAGGGCGGCCTTGATACTCTCTAGGTGGGCTTCCTCGTGAATAATCTGGTCATTGAGAGCAACCATCTCGGGGGTTAGGATTTCAACCTCTTGGGCTAGTTTGCCTGTACCGCCAGCGGCAGCATCAGCGGCAGCACCAATGCCAGAGCCTAGAACTGGCACCAGGGCCTTCGCTTCTGTATAAAAACTCCCAACCGCGCCAGTAACAGTCCTTATCGCACCCAGAAGACCAGTGGACAAATCTTTCGTCGTGCCCTGCACTGTTGTCCTGAAGTTCGCCCATGCCGACGCTGTCCGCCCAGCACCAGTGAGATTGAGATTGAAGTTATGAAGTTGTGCGGCGGCACCTTCTGCAGCACCCGCTATGTCGTCCAGCGCATCTTTTACCTTATTGGCTCCAGGCACCCAACTAGGAACTTTATTGGCTACATCTGAAAGGCCCCGTAGCACCCATGCAATCGCGTCCATTAGACCAGCGAAGGCACCAACTATCGTATTGATTACCGTGGCGGTAGTCTGCCGGATGGCGAACCAGGCAGATTCCCAACCAGTGACGAGTTTCTGAATGCCGACGCCCAGAGCGATTATCGGAACCAGGGGAAGAGCGAGAACAATGGCTAGAGCCTTGATGGGAGGGGATGCGTTCAAGAACATATCTCTTGCCCGCGCCACTGCTGCCTTAATATCATCCCAGTGTCGGATGGCCAGGACGATGGCGGCTGTCACGCCAGCGATGGCAGCACCGATAGCGATGAATGGCCAGGTCGCAGCGATGACGGCTACAGCAGCCGATCCAGCAGCGACCGCCAGTGCGATGAACGCAGCCACAAGGGTGGTGCCGATGATGGCTGCTGCGGCTGCACTTACAGCTCCAGACTCCTGGAGTTCATCAACGAAAGGCTTCAGCTTGTTGAGAAGTGGTCCGAAGGCGTCCCCGACCTTCTCTGCTGCGTCCTTGACCAAATCGAACCCCGCCTTCAGCCTGGGCAACCATTCATCCGAAAATGACCGCAGAACCGGGCCGAGCTTCATCATAGAGTCAAGAACGAATAGCTGCGCTTCCTTCCACTTGACCATGGCAGGAAGGAGGGCCGTCCCGATCTTCTCCTGCATATCGCCCATGCGGTTCGACATCTGTGTCATGCCGCCATCGGCGGCGACTGCGGCCTCGGCGCTTCCCCCGAATTCCTTGGTCAGTTCAGCCAGGATTAGCGCCTGAGCACCGGCGGCATCCCCCACTTCTACCATCGTTTTGACTTGTTCCTTCTGGGTTTCAGTAAGCCTGACACCCACGCGCTGAAGGGAGGTCACACCCAGAACGGGGTCTTGTAGGGCCTTGCCAACCTGAATGGCGGTTTCTTTGAGGCCTGTTCCCATTGCAGTAGACATATCCAGTACGGCCTTGGTGGTATCTGGGAATACATCCTTGCTGATGTTCGTGAAGCTCAGAAGTAGAGCTTCGGCGGCAATTGTGGCCTCGTCTCCATAGTTGGTAGTCTTCTGAAGTTCAGCCGCCAACTTCTTGGCTTCCTCAGCGGTCACTCCGGCGGCCCCGCCAGTAGACTTTAGGACGGCACCCAACTGGGCTTCAGCCGCCGCTTGCTCCTTGGCTTTTGCGGTGCAATCGCTGAGGAAGCCTGTGAGCTTCTGGACACCGCCGCCGATGACCTGGGCCGATAGGAAGCCAGCCGCTATCGTGCCGACCTTTTTTAGACCAGCACCTAGACCTGTAGATTGGCTCTGGACTCGCTGGAAGCCCTTCTCAAGAGCAGCGGTATTAGCTGACATCTGGACGACCAAATTTGCCAAGGTTGCCATCAGTGATTCTCCACAAGAGCGAATGGTCGTGTTATGA